>JADYZS010000164.1 GCA_020853075.1 Anaerolineae bacterium
CGATTCCTGGAAAGAGGTTTATACCGACCCGGCCACTTACCGCCTCTTCCCCGATACTTTGCCCACCCTCAAGGCGCTGCGCGAGCGCGGCTATCGCCTGGGCGTCATCTCCAACTGGGATTGGAGCCTGCCGGAACTCCTGGATAGGATGGGCCTGAGCCGCCACTTTGAGGTCATCGCCGTCTCCGCGCGGGTGGGAGCGAACAAGCCTCACCCTGCCATTTTCCGCCATGCGCTGAACCACTTAGGTGTGCCGCCTGAGCGTGCCCTGCACGTGGGCGATAACCCGGAGGCCGATGCCGAGGGCGCAAGAGGCGTCGGCATGACCGGCGTGTTGCTGGATCGCAGCGGCATCCATGTCGCATCAGGCCGCTACCCCGTCATCCGTTACCTGACGGATCTGCTGGATTTCCTGGTCTGAAATTCCCCCCGATCAGGTATTGACAATAGAGAAACTATGTTGTATAATGGGAAACAGATCACTCAGCAACGGCCCGAGTCTATATGACACCGAAGATGGGGCGCGATATCCAATCCCTGGCGCGCGGCCTTGATATTTTGACCACCCTGGCCGAGAGCGACCGGCCCATGGGCGTCACCGAGATAGCCCAGGCCCTCAACGTGGATAAGAGCACGGCTTTTCGCCTCCTATCCACCCTGGCGAACCGCGGATTTGTTGCCCAAGAGCCGGATACCCGTCGCTACCGGCCCGACCTGCGCATCGTGGAACTGAGCCGCCGCGTCCTGGATCGCATTGAACTGCGATCTATCGCCAAACCGCCGCTGAAACGCCTGCAACGGCTGACAGGAGAATCGGCCCACCTGGCCGTGTTGGCCGATGGCCGGGCCGTCTATATAGACCAGGAAGAGTCCAACGCGACCCTCAGCGTGAACGCCGAGATCGGCAGGCAGGCCCCGGCCCATTGCACCGCCATCGGCAAATCCCTGATCGCCTACATGTCACAAGAAGAGTTAAGCCACTTCCTAGGTGCAGAGGGGTTAACTCGCTACACCCCGCGTACGATTACCACTCTACGAGAACTGATCCCCCACCTGGAGTCGGTGCGCGAGCGCGGCTACGCGGTGGACGACGAGGAATTTGACGCGGGAGTGCGCTGCCTGGCCGCGCCCATACGAGACTACCGCAGAAAAGTCATTGCCTCTATTGGTATCTCCGGCCCTGCCAGCCGCATGACCCTGGATCGCATGCCCGAGTTAGGTGTGGTTGTTGTGAAGACAGCAGAGGAAGTATCGCGGCTCATCGGTCATCGCGAGGCGTAGAGTCCAACAGGCTAACAACCTTCTTTTTTTGGATCCTTTTAGAAAAACGGAGTTGCATGATGACCAACAATGCTCCTCAACGGACTTTCGGTTTCATGGCTTCCCTGGACTTCCGCTCCTGGCCCCCCGAAGAGATAGCCCGCGCCCTGTCGGGCCTGGGCTACCGCGCGGTAGAATGGACGCTGGCCCATTTCCATCCCAGCCGCAGCCCCGATGAACTGGCCGGCCTGGTGCGCATCCCAGAACGCTATGGCCTGATCGCCTCAGAAGCCGTGGTCCAGCAGGATTTCGTCACCCTGGATCAAGCCCTCTACGAGGAGCGAGTGAACCTGGTCGCCGCCGCGATCCCCGCTGCCGCCGCCGCAGGGATCACGACCCTCAACCTCTTCACCGGCCCCGCGCCCTGGGTCCCGACCGCGCCGCGGCTGGGCCAGGACATCGGTGAGGGCCAGGCGTGGGCGTTGGTGCTGAAAGCCTTTGCGCGCCTCCTCCCCCTGGCCGAGCGACACCGCATCTATCTGGCGGTGGAAGTCGTCTTCGGCCACCTCTGCCACGACTACTATACCTTGCGCGAACTCCTGGATCACTTTGACTCCGAATTCCTGGCAGTCAACTTTGATCCTTCTCACTTCCAGCTGTACGGCAACGACGTCCCCTGGGCTATCCGTCGCCTGGGCCCTCGCGTCCGCCACGTGCATCTGAAAGACGTCGCCGGCCGGCCCGGAACGCACGGTCGCGACTTCATCTTCCCCTTGTTGGGCGAGGGAATTATGGATTGGACGGCGTTCATAGCGGCCTTAGACGATATAGGCTATAACAGCGCGCTGTCGGTGGAGTTTGAAGCCTTTGCCTATTACGAGCGCGTGCTGGATAAAGACCCGGTGCGCGCGGCGGCGCTCTCAATGGAACAAATCACCCGCCTCTTCCCCGGAAAGTGAGGTCTCCATGTTATTGACCGGCGGCCAAATCGTCGTAGAGTCTCTCATCCAGGCAGGCATTCCCTACGTCGCCGGTATCCCCGGCCACGGCTGCCTGGGTCTGGTAGATGCCTTGCGCTGCCGTCGCGAGGAGTTACCAGTGATCCAGGTGCGCCACGAGCAGTCTGCCGTGCACCTGGCCGACGGCTACTTCCGCGTGAGCGGTAAGCCGCTGGCTGCCTTCACCTCCATCGGGCCGGGCGCGGTCAATACGGCGGTGGGAGTGGCAACCGCCTACCTGGATTCCACCGCGGCCCTGGTGCTGACCGGCAACGTGCATACCTACATGCGCGGCACAGGGGTCTTGCAGGAAGTGGAGCGGGTGCAATGGGCCAACTTCCCCCGTATTCTGGAACCCATCGTCAAACAGTATTGGTCGGTGACGCGAGTAGATCAGTTGCCGCGAGTGATGGCCCGCGCCTTCAACGCGATGCTCTCTGGTCGCCCTGGGCCGGTTCTGGTGGACTTGCCAATGGACGTGCAGGCTGATGCCGCCGACGTGACAATCCCCCAGCCTGCTGCCCGCTGCGCCAGGGGGGTCGTGCAGCCCGATGCCACAGAGATAGAACGGGCCGCGCAGATACTATGGTCGGCACAGCGTCCCGTTATCTTTGTGGGGGGGGGCGTCGTGCTGGCC
>JADYZS010000165.1 GCA_020853075.1 Anaerolineae bacterium
GTGACCGGCGCGGGCGTCGGAGTGGCGGACGGCCTACCCCGGCCACAGCCAACCAGCAAGAGCGCGCCCACCAGCAAGACGAGCAGCAAATGCTTCATCGTGACCCCTCCCCGATGCTGTGGTCTATGGCGCGGCACGCCCGCGCCGCCTTGTCCGAATCCCTTGAAGGTGGTACTATACCCTCACCACCGCGGTGGCCGTGACCGAGGACACCCTGTTGCAACCCGCGTGACCCACCCCGCCGTTACCGGCAGCGCCACAAATGCGGGGGCGAGGCACGGGACGACGGCGGACATCCAACGCCTGGAGCCATTCCTGCGCCGGGTTTGGGTATGGAGCGAGGTGGGCGGCGATGCGTGGCAGGGTGATTATACGCGCAAGTTGACGAGGATGGCAAGAGGCTGTAGAGTGTGCGATACACTCTGCGTGGGCGGTGACGGCAGCCGAAAGGAAACACGACATGGCCGACGAACAGCAGCAGCCAACGGCACCCCAACCCGAGCCCGCGGCGGACGCCAAGAGGACGAGCGAGCGCAGCGAAGTCGTCCGGCAGATTGCCAAGCAGTTGAAAGAATCGAATGTGGCATTGCTGGCGCTGGTGGTCGGGCGCATCGGCGAGGCCGCGGCGCTGGATTTCCTCCGGCAGACGCTAGAGGTAGAGGCGCAGGGCGGCCTGATGGTCAGCGACGGCCAGCGGCGACGCACCCCCGGCGGCGTCTTCTTTCACCTTGTGAAGCAGGGCCTGCCCAAAGCGGAATGGATGGCCTGGTGGCCCCAGCCCACCATGCGCAAGAAGAAATCGGCCAAGCCGCCACAACCCGCCGTCGCGTTCCTGTCGCGGGAAGAATGGCTTCAGTGGATTCCAGAAGCGCTGCAACAACCAGGGAAGGCAACGACTGTGAAAATCACGTTGGTGGGAAGGCCGGGCCGCATTGTCGAAAAGGGGGGCGTGGTGCTGACGACCATGGAGAGCAGCAAAGTCCCTACGTTGCCCAAGGGAATACCGACGCCGCCGGAGGAGCCGACCACCTACATCGTCTACATCGCGCAGAAACAGTGGGCCAAGGTGGCCGCGGCGATCCAAGACCCGGCAGACCGGCTGATTGTCGAAGGCTACCCCGCCCTGGAGAAGCGCCTCGGCACCGTGGCGGTTTACGCGACCCAGGTGACGACGACGGCGTTGCAGGCGGCGAAGCGCGCCGCCGACGCGCCGTCAGGCTGAGCCTCCGCGGCGCGACGCCCCAGGCAACCCCGCTGCGTGCCGCTCTCGGCTGGCTGTCGCCGGAGATGCTGCCGGTGTGTTGCCACGGGCGGCAAGCCGGTCAGGTGTCTACACGGTGTTTACACGGTATAGATGGCAGTTACACCGTGTAAACACCCGGCCCCGGAAAAGAAAAGCGCAACAGCGTCACCGCCGTTGCGCTACACCCTTAGGATACCTATTGCTGACTTGTCTGCCATGATTGTACGCTCGGACGGCGTTTTCTCGTAAGCGTGTGCACTACGTATTTTTGGGACGCACACCAACGCAAATACTACGGGAGTCGCAGCGTAGAAAATACGCGCCTAGCAGGGCCGAGGCCGCGCTACTTCTCCCCGATCAGGTCATGCTTGATGGCGTAGCGCACCAGCTCGGCGCGGCTGTACAGTTCCAGTTTGTTCATCAGGCTCGCCCGGTGCCCTTCCACCGTGCGTACGCTCAGGTTGAGCAGTTTCGCCACCTGCCGGTTGGTATTCCCCTGTGCAATCAGCCCCAGGACTTCCACCTCACGCGGGGTCAGCACATCCGTGGGCGCGGTCTTGCCGTCCGCTGTCTCCTCCGTTGCGTCGGCGTGCTCTGCCAGGAGGAACTGGGTCATGGCCGGGTGCACGTACAACTCGCCCCGCATGACGGCGCGGATAGCATCTACCAGTTCCGATTCGAGGGCACGCTTGACCACATAGCCGGTGGCGCCCAGACGGAACGCCTTACGCAGCAAACCGGCATCCTCGTGCATGGTCAGGATCAGCACGTGCACCTTTGGCAACTGTTGCCGCAACTCCTGGATGACCCTGATGCCGCCCAAGTCCGGCATCCCCAAATCCAGCAAGACTACGTCGGGCTGCAACGCCTGCGTCAATTGCAGCACCTCCAGGCCGTTGGCCGCCTCGCCGATAACTTCCAGGTCGGCTTCCGCGCTGAGCAAGGCGTGCAGCCCAACCCGTATCAACGTGTGATCGTCTGCGATAAGAATACGGTGAGCGATGGCAGGACTCCGTTTCGCACCCCGGTTTGCCGCAGGGGGCTGCGATTATTTTAGCACCGATTCCCAACCCTTACCACTACCCTTGCACACAGCAAACTGTCTCTGTAACGGCGCATGGGCATAAACCTGTTGTGCACACAGGAACCCTTATGCCAACGCTTCCGTCCAAGCATAGGGCCAAACCCCGGGTCTGTCAGTCGGGGTTTTCCCGCTTTGTAAGGTAGGGTTTCCCCCCCTCTGAGCCACGCGGCGGCGCACGCCAAATTCTGTGCCCTACCCTGTGCCCGGTTTCTGTGACCCGGCCTATAGCCAAGCCGTTTTTTCCGGTTTATAGTGGCACGAGGCGCGCCATCTCAGCGCCTTCATGCGTCGTGGCTTTGTGCACAGAGGAGAGAGCAATGGTTCAGATAGGGTATGCCTTGTCCAGCGAGGAACACGCGCCCAACCAACTGGTACGCCACGCCCGGCAGGCCGAGGAAGCCGGGTTCACGTTTGCCCTGATTTCAGACCACTACCACCCCTGGGTCAGCCGACAAGGGCACAGTCCTTTTGTCTGGAGCGTGATCGGTGGCATCGCGCAGGCGACGGAACGGCTGCAATTGGGCACGGGGGTCACCTGTCCCCTCATCCGCTGCCACCCGGCCATCATTGCGCAGGCGGCAGCCACCGCGGCGGCCATGATGCCGGGGCGGTTCTTCCTGGGTGTGGGCACGGGCGAGAACCTGAACGAGCACATCCTGGGCGACCACTGGCCGCCCTACGAGGTGCGGGCCGAGATGCTGGAAGAAGCGGTGGAGGTGATCCGGTTGTTGTGGGAAGGGGGCTTGCGCAGTTATCGCGGGCAATACTACGAGGTGGAGAATGCCCAACTCTACACGCTGCCGGAGTCGCCCACCCCGCTGATGGTGGCTGCCAGCGGCCCCCAATCGGCCCGGCTGGGCGGGCGCATCGGCGACGGGCTGATCAGCACCGCGCCCGATAGCGAAGTGGTGGAGCAATTCGAGGCCGCAGGGGGCGAGGGCAAACCCCGCTATGGACAACTGAGCGTCTGCTGGGCGCAGACAGAGAAAGAGGCGCGCCGCGTGGCCCACGAGTTCTGGCCCAATGCCGGGCTGAAGGGCGCACTGGGCACCGAATTGCCGCTGCCTCTCCATTTCGAGCAGGCGTCCAGTCTGGTCACCGAGGAACAGGTGGCCCAATCGGTGGTCTGTGGCCCCGACCCTCAACCGCACCTGGACAAGATACAGGAGTACATCGAGGCCGGTTTCGACCATGTCTACCTTCACCAGATCGGCCCCGACCAGGAAGGGTTCTTCCGCTTCTACCGGCGCGAGGTGTTGCCGGAGTTTCGCTGAGTCCCTGGGGCCGCTGCCGGGCGGCCTCGGTTCAACCCGATCTAAGTTCTGCTGCCTATTGAGTTAGATGACGTGAACTGGACAGGGAGCACCTTCGTTCATCCCCTAACGAACCTTAGGGGAAGAAACCTCCTGCTCTCCTCCAGCCCCGACCGGAGGGCTGCATCCCGGAGATACGGCAGAGGCTACAGACGGCGACAGGGCGGCTACGAGTTCAGCAGCCCGTACTGGAGCGCATAGCGCGTCAACTCGGCCCGCCCATACAGGCCCAGTTTGTCCATGAGGTTAGAGCGGTGGTCTTCGATGGTGGAGAGGCTCATATCCAGCGCCGCGGCAATCTGGTCGTAACTCGACCCCTGTGCCAACAACCGCAGCACGTGGCACTCTTTTGGCGTCAGCACCGTCGGCGGGGCCGGGACATGTCGCCCCATCTCAGCCATGCGTTGGGCATTCCCCTCGACGGCATGGCGCAACGACGGAGACAGGTAGACCTCGCCCCGCATCACCGTACGGATGGCTTCGGCATGGGCCTCGGCGCTCGACCGCTTGACCAGATAGCCGACGGCCCCCGCTCGCAGCGCGGCGGCCAGCAGGGCAGCATCTTCATGCACCGTGACGATGACCACCTTCACGCCCAGGCGCCGCTCCGTCAGCGCCTGTGTCACTTTGATACCGCTCAGGTGGGGCAGGCTGATGTCCAGCAGGAGCACATCGGGCCGCAACTCCTCTGCCAGCTCCAACGCCTCCACCCCGTCACCGGCCTCCCCCACCACCACAAAATCGCTCTCCTCACTCAGCAGAGCACGGATCCCCGTCCGTACTACCGTATGATCATCGGCAATCACAAGACGAATCGGCACGCGTCCCTCCAGAGGTAGGCATCATTGCCTGTCTAGAACAGGGTCAGCCAACGGTATCGAGGGCGTCTATGGGGCAGAATAGTGGATGCGCCGGGCAGACGGGCCATCCGCCTCACACACCATTTCGGGGTTCGTTTTCAGACAAAGTCCGACAAGCGCAGCAAATCACTTTTATTGTACCACAGAACCTTGCTGTGCGCCACTATGCTGCGCGGGACGGGGCCGCAAGCCCCTCTGCCGCTCGATCGAGGGGTAGGGAAATCCCTACCCTCCGGGTCGGGAAAGCCCCCGCTGACAGCCCGCACGTCTGCCGCTATAATGCATGGCAGAATGTACCCATACGATGGTGGGTTCGGCAAGGTGTCGAAGCGAGACGGTATCTTCTCCCCCCGCTTGGTCTTGGTCTAAGCCGAACCCACGCATGGGGA
>JADYZS010000166.1 GCA_020853075.1 Anaerolineae bacterium
CGAGGGCAATGTCAATCAGCACGGAGACGAGAGGAAAGCGCAGAGGCCAGTGTGGGGATTCTCCTTTTTCACCCGTGTCGGGCAAGGGCCAGGCAGGGTCTGGCGCGCGGGGAACCTTCCCGAACCTCAGGAAATCCATGGCGGCTGCCCTGACCGAATGCCAGACTCCGGCCTGCTCTGCCGCCTTCTGCAACGCCTGGAAGGTACCCAACGACGGCTGCCGGAAGAAATCTTCGGCCCAGATAGCGGCGACTTCCAGCCAGTTCCCTTCTTTCTCCCGCATCTCCCGCAAGGCCGTGCGCAACTGATCGGAGATGCCCGGCCAACGAGCGCGCGTGGTTTCAATTCCTTTGCGGATCCATGCCTCGGCCTCTGCCCAACGCCCCTCTTTCTGGAGGTAATTGACCAGGCGCAGATAACTCCCCGTCTCCTCGGCCTCGCGCTCGCAGAGAGGGATGATCTCCACCCCTCTGCCCGCCTTTTCCAAAGCCATGATGAGGCGGTTGCTCAGATGATCGCGGCGATAATTGCCTGAATAATCATCTTCGCCCCTGGCCGACCTGAAGGAGGCCAAACGCTCTATGAGCATCTCGGCCAGGACGTTCCACTCTGCGGCCGGGTACTCTTGCGCCCAGACGACTACCGCTCCCTGGCAGAAGTCGTAGTCGTCCTGCAACTCCGCTTCCACGGCCCAAAGCATCTGCTTCGCAGGCGAGAGAGACGACTGCACGAGCCCCCGGAAGACGGCACCCATGCAGGTGGTGATTTCCCCCACCAGTTCCCCCTCGTCGTGAACCATCTCCACCTGCCTGTTGCCTGCCGCTATTAGTTTTTCGCCCAGGGCCACAACCTGGTCGGCGTATCCTTTAGCGAGGAGCACCTCCAGACGATCCCGCACCCGCGAGTAGTCGGCGACGTAACCGCCTTCGTCCCAATCATTTCTCCAGTTGATCTCTGCGCTGAGCCTGTCAAGCTCTGCTTCAACGCTGCTCACCAGACGCCGCGCCGTGCCCGTCGCCAACTCGCTGCGATCCTGCAAATTCTGGCGCACGTCCGGATGCCGAGCAGCCAGTTCCTCCAGAAGCGAGATCAGTTGGTCTCTGGTCTGACCGGCCAGATACGAACGCCAGGAGCCACCTGACGATTTGCCGGACTTGCGAGAAGGAATGTCGTCTGCTTCAGAATCCTCTCCGGCCTCCTCCCATTCTTCGTCATCTTCCGCTTCTTCTTCCTGCCATTCGTCGCCTGCCGGTTCCGTGGCTCCTGCCAGCCAGGCGCGCCGCGGATCTTCATCTGTCACGGTGGGGACTTCAGCCTTCTGTTTCAAGCGATCCAGATACTCAAGCACCACAGCCACCGCGTGCTTGCAGGTGGCCCAGTATGGGCAGGTACAGGTGGCGACCAGATCACCGTTCTGGACATCCACCAACGTCGCGTATCGTTGCGTGCCCTGCACCCAGGCGATAATGCCACCGGAAGGCGTGCGGGCCAAATCCTGTACCCGGCGGTTACGGTGGTAGCCTTGCCCGCGAGAAACGATAGTCACCCCGGCCCACTCTTCCAGGTCCTCCCAGGTCAGTTCCCGGAAGAAATCATCTTTGGGGCGGTCCTCAGCCATAATCTCACCTCCTACGGTGATGCTACCCGGTCACTTTCATCCGCTAGTGACTTACTCCCTGGCAGGCATCTCCATATCCTTATCCTGCTCGCGATAGCCTAGCGAACGCAAGAACTCCCGGTCTTTGGCCGTGAGCGACGCGCGTGCCAGGAGGTCGGGCCGCCGCGCCAGCGTCCGGCGTAAGGCTTCCTGCCGCCGCCAACGGGCGATCTCGCCATGATTTCCGGATAGGAGCACCTCCGGTACGCGCCAGCCGCGGAACTCCGGCGGGCGAGTATAATGGGGATACTCCAGAAGGCCCGTCGCGTGGGAGTCGTCCAGCGCGCCGGTCGGGTCGCCCAGCGCGCCCGGCAGGAGACGCGTGACCGCATCCACCACGACCATCGCGGCCAATTCCCCGCCCGACAGCACGTAATCACCGATGGAGAGTTCGTCCGTCGCCAGGTACTCGCGCACCCGCTCATCCACCCCTTCGTAACGCCCGCAGATGAGGAGGATGCGCTCCCGGTCTGCCAGGTCTTGCGCGACGCCCTGGGCAAACTGGCGGCCTTGCGGTGTCAGGAGGATGATAGGCACACCAGAGGCGCGTGGCTCCGGGCCGAGGATTGCTTCTACGGCGGCGAAGAGCGGCCCTGGTTTCATCACCATGCCGCCGCCCCCGCCATAGGGGTAATCGTCGGTGACGTGGTGTTTATCGGCGGCATGGTCGCGGATATTGTGCAAGGCTATGGAAACCAGCCCAGTCGCCTGTGCCCGCTGGATGATGCTTTCGGATAAAGGCCCGGCGAACATGCCGGGGAAGAGGGTGAGTATGTCAAAGTGCATCGCTTGGCCTCACGCAAAAGCCGTGCTATAATCCGCGCCATACCATGCGCGTTCTGTTCCTACTCTCGCTTCTCATCGTACTCGCCGCGTCTCCCGGCATGATAGCCGCTCAGGAGACACCGACGCCGGTCACTCCTACTGCTCCCACTGGCACGCCGCGCCCTCAGCCTACGGCAACACCGACGCCGCGCCCGCTGCGTCCTGGCCGCGTCTGGCCCGCGCCGGACCCGGCCCTTGCCAAAGAGCATTTCTGGCTGGCTCGCCCCTTTGCCCCGCCCGCCGAGGACGACATTGAATACTGGTATCCCTTCGGCACGACGGGCTCCGGGCAATACCTGATCCACCACGGCGTGGACATCGGCAACCCCATGGGGACTCCCATCCTGAGCGTCGCCCCCGGCCGTGTCATCGTCGCGGGCGAAGACCTGACGGCGACCTATGGACTGACGCCGAACTTCTACGGTCGTTTGGTGGTCGTAGAGCTGAGCCAACGCCTGGGCGAGCAGCCCGTATTTGTCCTCTACGGCCACGTGCAAACTGTGGCGGTGGCCGCCGGTCAAGAAGTGAATACCGGCGACCGCATCGGCACGGTGGGCATGGCCGGTGTCGCGTTAGGCCCCCACCTGCATCTGGAAGTCCGCGTCGGCAGCAACACCTACAACCGTGTACGCAACCCCGACCTCTGGCTGCGCCCTTTCCCCAATCAGGGTCTCATTGCTGGTCGCCTGGTGGATGAGAAAGGTCGCACCTGGCCGGAAGCTCATGTTCTCATCTACAAGGTAGAACGGCGCGACCGCATCTGGCGTGAACTCTACACCTACGTGGATGATGCCGGTATCTCGCCCGACGACGCCTGGGGTGAAAACTTCAGCATCCCCGACCTCCTGGCAGGCGACTACATCCTGGAGACCAAGATCGGCAACCGCATTGAGACGCTGCCGGTTACCGTCCAAGCCGGCGAGATCGCTTTCGTCCTCTGGCGGATCTCAGCCGACGGCTCCGCGTCGTCCTCGCCCACGCCGCGCCCGCCGCGGCCTACCTATCCGCCACCGATGCGCCGCCCTCTGCCGATGCTGTGAATGAGACGCAGCAGGAACGATGTACCATCAAGACTGGCAATGCAGAGCGGAAAACGTAAAGCGTAAAACGAAAACTAATCGGCGTAAGGGCCAAACCACTTGCGGCGCAGGGCCAGCAACGTGCCATCTGCTCTCATTTCCTCTATCGCCTTGTTCACCGCCCCTACCAGGTCCGGCGATTGGACAGGCAGGACGATCACATAGGGGTCAGAGACCACGGCGCGATCCAACAGACGCACCTCCCTGTTCTGAGCGGCGAACTCCCACGCGCTCACTCCGTCTATCAACGCAGCGTCTGCCTCTCCCGACGCGGCAGCGTTCAGCGCTTCTTGGGGCAAGGAGAAGGGCACAAGGGTAAGACCATTCAACTCGCGCTGCAATCCGCGGCCCCGCGCATCTCCCGCTGAACCCAACTCTACTGCTAATCTCTTGTCTGCCAGGTCTTCCACCCGTTGAATATCGGTATCCGCCGCGCGCACCACCAGCACCAGCCCGGCCTCAAAATACGGTATGGAGAAGGCCACGTCGCGCGCGAAGCGCGGCTCCACAGGTAATGCGCTGATTGCCGCATCCACCTGCCCGGCTATCACCGCGTCCAAGAGGCTGTCAAAGCCGATACCGCGAAAGGTGACTGTCACACTCCAGCGGGCAGCAATGGCCTGCGCCATGTCCACATCGTAGCCAACCAATAGATCGTCGCCATCCAGGCTCTCAAAGGGCGGGAAGCTGGGGTCCATCCCCACCCGCCACACGCTGGTTTGTTGGATACGCAACCAGGCGTCATCCGGCTGGTGGCTACGCTGCCAGAGGAGATAGCCAGCCAACATCGCCAGCATGGCGAGAGAAGTAAGGGCGATGAACTGTATCCATCGTTGGCGTATCATATCACTACACGAAGTTCCTCAGACTAACGTAATCTCTACTGCGCGTGCCCTGCATCCTGGCGGTCAACCGTCTGCCGTCGCCCTTGCGCGTAACCCTGCACTTCCGCGTAGATCAGCTTGGCTGTGAAATCCGGCGTCACGAAGGTGAAATAGTCTTGATAGGTGCGCGTAGCCCAGGGATAGCGGAAAGCCCATAGGGCTACGGCCTGGCACCAGGGCCACTCGGTTGCCACCTTCTCGTAAGCCCGTACCGTGTAGGCGATGCGCTGCGCCGGGCGCACCGCCTTCGTCCAGCGCGGGTGATCGTTCCAACCGCCCTCGGTAATCATCGCCACCTTGTCGCCGTCGCCGTTGCGCACCATGATCTCACGGGCCAACTCCACGCGGGCAAAGTTGATGGCATCGGGCGCGGCCGGTTCGTCGGGAGGGAACGACCAGCCATAGGCGTGCAACGCTAGGATGTCGAAATGAGCGCGCGCGCCCGCGTCGTACATCCGTTGCAGGAAGACCAGGTCGTTCATCCCCTCGGCACTCCCTGGCGGAGCCAGCGTCGGCGCTAATGCCCCGGCCAGCACGCGCACGCCGGGGTCGGATTTCTTGGCCGCCTGGTAGGATAAGCGCAGCAAACGGACGTAGCCATCCGGGTCCACCGGGCGGTAGCCCCATTCCAGGCTCAGGTTCGGCTCGTTCCAGATGATAATATATGAGACGCGCCCCTGGAAATGCCGCACAAACTGGCCCACGAAGCGGGCGAAGTCTGGGAACCGCTCTTCTTCCAAATAGGTGTTCGTGGTGTCTTTGGGTCGCGCCCACTCGGGCACCAGGCCAAGCCGGGCGACGACGGTCAATCCCTGTCGCCGCGCGTGGTTCACCACCAGATCCGCGTGCGTCCAATCGTAGCGGCCCGGCTGCGGCTCGCTGTAGGCCCAGGGGAAGTACTCCACGATCCAGGGCGCTCCCATCTCCCGCACCATCTGTAACGAGCGTTTGATCTTCCACGGCTCTACCTCGTCCGTCAGCCGGGTGTGAATGCCCATCTTGCCGTTGATCGTGTGTACCTGCTGTTGCGGCCCCAACACAACGAAAGGACGCGGCGGCGCGCTGATGACAGCCGATAGCGCCAGCACCACGAGGAGCCGCAGAAGACCGCGCGGGTGGACTGCAAGCCAGGCCAGACCGTTGGCGAGGCGAGATAGCATGTGAGGTCTCGGCCATCGGTTGGAAACCGACGGCAAAGGGCTAGAAAACCCGCTTTGCGGGTTTCTTATACCTACCAGCCGTCGGATTTTATCCGATGGCGGCTTGTTTCCGGGCTTTTCAGATAGCAGATCGAGAACCTTCATGCTGGCCCGATTATACCATTCTTGACAAGGCGCGACAACGCACTATACTGTCCACATGGACTCCGTCTGCACCGCACACCACGTCGTGGAGAGGACGCCCCGGCCACCCTTGCCGTCACTCGGCGGGAGTTACGCGCTCCTCCTCCACCTGAACTCACCAACGCTTCTGCGCATCGGCTACATGGGGCTTATCCCGCTGCTACCGGGCGATTACGTCTATACGGGGAGCGCGCGCGGGCCCGGCGGCCTGGCGGCGCGCGTAGGTCGCCACCTCCGCCTGCCGGAGATGCGCCGCGCCCGTTGGCATATAGACCATCTGACTGCCATCGCGCCACCGCTGGCCCTTGTGGCGCGCGTGCACGGTGACGAAGAACGCTACGAGTGCAAATGGGCGGCTCTCCTGGCGCGGCAGCCCGGCATCTCGCGACCGGTGCCGCGCTTTGGCTCCTCCGACTGCGCCTGCCCGTCGCACCTCATCCGCTGGCCTGCTCCCCTCACGCCGGAGGAACTCCGTGACTTTTTGGAGCAAGCCCCCTATACCTAACAGCCTGTCACAGCCACTTCCCAAGACTACAACAGCCGCCAGACGTGGATATCTGGCGGCTGTTGATTCACAAGAAGGCAGATTTCGCAGGGTTTCACCCACCACTAACCGGAGCGGGCATCGTCCCAGGTCAGTCGCGCCAACCGTCCGTCGGGCACCGAAATCACCACGCTTTCGGCATCAAGCATTCCTAAGCGATGGACGGACATCTGCCGCGCGCCCATGATCTGCCAGTTTGCATCCAATGTCAGAAGCCGGTCGCGCGTCCCCACCAGCCACAGGTTGGAGGACGGCCAGGCAGCCAGCCCGGTCACGGGTGCTCCCACTGGCAGCCGTCCTTTGGGGCGTCCATCCCACAACCCGAAGGCAGCCACGAAGCCATCCGCGCCCCCCACGATGACCTCTGTCTCACCATCGCCGTCCACGTCCGCCGCGATGCAAGACTGGATGTAGGTTCCGCCCTCTACCGTCCAGAGCCAATCCTCTTGCGCGGGCGACAAGACGCCGACACCGTGCTCGGCGGCAGCCAGGATGAGGCCGTCGTTCTTTGTCCGACCTCTACGCACCCAATCAAAGGTCACCGTGTGGCCGGTTACGAAGGGAATCACCCGGCGAGCCTTGCGAAACATTGGCTGGTGAACGCCGCCGAGGACGAAGACGCCACCGCTGGGTCTAAGCCCCGGCAAGCCCTCATAAACGGTGATCCCATGGTTCCAGCGAGTGCGCGCCCACAGATCCCAGGGGCCGGGCCCGCCAGCAGGAGAGGTCAGAAAATCCGTCACCCACGATCCATCTATAAATGAATGGCCGAGGATTTGCCCGTCCGGGTCTAAGAAGACCAGGACGGCATACGCCCCGATGACCAGGGCCGCGCGGCCATCGGGCTCGCGATGCCAGACGCTTATGGAGTTGATGGACCACAGCATCCCCAGAGCGATGTCCTTTACTTCCTGGAAGAGAGGGCCATAGGAAGTGGCGCGGCGCACCGAACCATCGGGGTTCAAGATCACCAGGTCGTTGCCTAAGATGCCGACGCAGACCTGTTTGCGCCCGTCGCCATCCAGGTCGTGACATGACAGATGGGTGATCCGTTTGGGCGACTGCCAACGCCAGCGCACTATTCCTTCTGCATCCAGAGCAACGACCTCGTCCGCCATGCTGACCGCGACGATCTCCAACCGGCCATCCCCGTCCAGGTCTTCGGAGATCATCAGGCGCAGCGGCGGCGACGTCCGGCGGTGTCCATAGACTTCTAACTCGTGGCAGACCAGCGGTTCGCCCGAAGACGGAGCGGGGATCCGCACGTGGATTTGCCGCGCCCTGGCCTGGATGGGAATCCGCAACGTATCAAAATGATCTTCCCAGCGATGGTAGCGTTCGTAGGAAAGGATCCCGGCTTCCTGCTCACCAGCGCATGGCCGCCTGTCCTTGTTGAAACCATCGGCACTCACGGCTACGGTGATTCCCTGGGGCAAGGGATGGTAGGCGCGCAGCGTCGGCTGGTCGCGGCTGTCGCCCACGATGCACAGGTGGTCAACCACTGTCTCCTTGCCCAACTCCAAACGGATGTCGTATTGGGAAGCAACGGGCCATTGGCGGGCCAGTTGGCGCACGGCGTCGGGCAACATCGTGTCGGTCAGTTGCTCAGGGAAACCGTCGGCCGGCGCGGGCTGGGCCGCAACAGTGACATCCCGCAGCCGCTCCTGCACCAACGTCTGCCAGCCGGTGAATTGCCAGCCCTCGCGCCAGGTGCCGGCAGGGAGCGACGGAGACGCACCGGGTTCCGGAGCAGAGACGTTGTTCAGGAGCGCAGCCAGGCTCTCCCTTAGCAAAGTCATTATGGCATCGCAGCCTGCCGCTGGCAAGGAGAAGGTGTGTACTCCTTCGCCTTGTATCTCGGCCTTGAGAATCTCGCTCCGCAGGCGCAATTCAACGCGAGCCCCCGCGCTGTCGGGGCTGTCTCCTTGCACCATTGCCTGCCGCCCGGCCAGATCAAGGAGCAATCCTACGGGACGGTCGCTGACGAAGTGCCAGCCGGTGTCACCCACGAGGCGCACGTCCCGAGTGCCGGAAACGAAGACCCGCTCAGGCGTTACCATTATGCTGGTCGCCTGCACCTCAAGCCCTGCCCCCTGGATTCCCTCTCCCTTTGGATCAACGGCGCACCAGGCCACAACCTGCTTCTCTCCCTCAATTACCAATGCCTGCGTAGGTCCCAGATACTGCAAATCCAGAGCGCGCGGCGTTGCCTCCGGCCCGACGTGAAGGAGGTTCTGGAAAGAGATGACCGTTCCAGCGGCATACTCCCCTTCTTGCCGCTGCCGCAAGACGTAAGGATTAGATGCTCCCGATGGGCCCTGCTCTTCGTTTGTCATGGGCAGCATGCGGCTCGCACATAGGGTGAAGAGGTGCTCGCCCTGCCGCGCCCGCCAGAAGCGCCCGTTTAGTTCGGCATAGCCCGGCGTGCGCCAGGTGCAGGTGCAGGCGTAGGGCCCTTGTTGCTTCGTTTCCACCGCATCCATGACCACAAAGAAACCGTCGCCTACCTTTGACCAGAAGAGATAGCGTGTCCAGTCGGTGTGATGCGCATCGTTCACGCGCGTGGCGCTCAACGCGGCGGTTGGGAAGTCGTCAGCGGACAGCCACTCCGCCAGGGTAGGTAGCGGTGTGTTGTTGTAACCGTCACTGATAAGGATCGCGTTCTTATGGTAGTACGATTGTCGATCGCTATTTTGGATAAGAAAGATGTGCCCGCCCTGGCTGAAGCGCACGATGGCGTTGGTCGCGTGCAGAGCGCCTTGCCAGCGATACGGCTGGTTATATCCTTGTAGGAGAAGGTAGGGATCGTGGGGAGCAAAGCTCTTGCGCAGTACGATCTTATCAAAGGTGCGCCCGGCCGGGAGCCTATTGGGGCCCAACCCGCCTTGAAGCATCCAGGTTTCCGGTTTGTCCACGTTGTGCCCCATGGGTTCAATGTGCTCAGGCGGACGAGTCGTGATCCCAATCTGGTAGGCGCTGAGGGGAAGGCGTCGCAGCCCCAGCAGACGGTGAGGCGGCTTGGCGGCTACCTCAGGCCCCGGATCGTACTTGTGCATGAACACGGGCGAGAGAGACCAGTAAATGTACTTGAGCGGGTTCCTCAAGAGGCGCAGTTGCTCCCAGGCCGATTTTAGTTCTCCGTCTTGATAGTAGAGAGCCGCGGCTGCCGTCAGGATCCAGGCCTCTTCCTGGTAATACATGGCGCCGGAAAGACCCTCTCCATATCCCGCGAGGCCGGCCCCCGCGCCCATGTTGTCGTGGACGGCGATAGCCCGCTCAGCACAGAGCCGCGCGTTCCCGCTCTCAAAGAACTCAAAGCGTTCCTCGCCCAGCGCGTACCCCACCAGCGTCGTCAGGTTGTTCAGGGAAGTGTCATCATCCTGGTCATCGGCGCGGGCACGGGCCAGAGCGTCCATGAACTCGCGACACTCGGATAGCCAGCGGTCGCACAGGCGCGCGGCCTCGGCATTGGGATTTGCCTGTTCACGCAGGTAGCGGGCCTGCTGGTAGAACATGAACGTACCCTTGCCCTGGTGGCGATGTCCCAGGGGAGGCTTGCCGTCCCGTTTACGCCACCACATATCCTGCGTTTCGTAGGTCGTCCCGAATATCAGTTCGTCCGTGCGCAAGACGTCGGCCTCGTCCAGAAAGCCACCCGCCGTCAGCCAGAGCATTGCCCGCACAACCCGCTCAATGAGGTAGTGCCAATCGCCGTAACTGTGGATCACCCGGCTGTTCATCTCGCGCAGGCAAGCGCATGCGAACTCGGCGTAGCGAGCGTCACCCGTCCAGGCATACAGGATAGCGTAGTTCCCCACCGCGATCAGAAGGTCGGCGTTGGCCTGGGGCAGCGGCCTGCCGAGTCGCGTGTCGGGCCATTCGGCCAGTTGGCGCGCCAGGGTGGGCTCCAGTTCCACGTCCAAGAGGAAAGGGAGATCCAGTTCTCCGTGTTGGCCTTCCCGGTTGACGTAGCCTATCAGACGCTCGGTTGCCCGTTGGACACCGCGCAACGTGCTCCCTCCGGCCAGAATGTAGTTCACATTTGTACCGTAGGGATTGACCAGGGTGCGTAAGTCGTAACCGTCGCCACCGGGATAGGCAACGTCGGTGGCACAGTAATAGCGGGCATACAGGGGCAGCAGTAGGCGGTTCGTGTTGATGTTGCCCAGAAGGATGAGCGGACGACAGCGATAGGAGTCGGGTAGCGGCGTGCCTCTGCCGGGCAGGATAGAAGCGTTCGTTGCCAACAAAGGCCCCACGCCGGTACTTCTCTCAATAGCCGCTGCCAGCGTTTGGGCTATCTCGGCAAAGGAGGGGTCGCTGCTCGGATAAACAATGACACACGCCGATTTAGCATCGTGAACCAACCTGGTCGCACGCTGAACCGTACGAGGGAGCATCGTCGGCCGGTGGTCGGATAAACCGGACGGCGAATGTGGATTTTGCTGGGAAGACATGAGAGATGCAACCTCCAGAGATGGCTTGGCCTTGTTCGGAGTCCGAACAAAGTCCGTTCTTTAGGGAAGAAACACCGGTCTCGGAGGAAGGATGCGTTACAAACTGATTGCCGTCTCATATCTCTCTTGTTGATTGTTGAGTTGGTAAGGTGGAGGAGATGGTTGTCCCAGGAGCGGATCAAGGATTGCCCTCGGCCCGACGAGCGATCTGCCGGATCATACCCGAGAACATTGGCCCATGTATGGGATAGAGGAGATACCAGTAGAGAGTACCAAACAATCCCTTGGCATCAAAGAAGGCGGTTTGCACCAGGAGGGTTTTGCCATCGGCCAAGGGCAGGGCCTCAAACTGAAGCCAGGCGCGGCCCGGCACCTTCATCTCGGCCCGCAGTCTCAGAAGCCGTTCTGGTTCGACTGCTTCAATCCGCCAGAAATCCACAGCATCGCCCACGCGCACTTCATCAGGATGGCGCCGGCCACGACGAAAGCCTACGCCGCCCACTATGCGATCCAGGATACCTCGCAGGCGCCAAAGCAAGTCAAAGTAGAGCCAACCCCGCGCGCCGCCCAGACCCGCAAAAACCCGATAGACGGCTACTGGAGGTGCGTTGACGATACGCAGCCGTCGCTCCATGCTCATGCCTTCCTGCGTGGTGAGGACAACAGGCGTGATGGCCCCCTGGCTGGTGACCAGAGCATCGCTCCACGTCGTCTCTACCTCACCTGTATGGAGACGCGCGAGGGCGCGCTCCAGGGCAGTCTGATAATCTCTGGGCTCAATGTCAGGGAAGATGCAGCGAGCCGTATCATCCCGGACAACCACTTCATTTCGCAGACCCTCAATCAGCGGGCGGGCGATCTCGGCAGGAATCGGTGTCACCAGGTGAACCCAATACGAGGCAAGGCGCGGCGACAATACCGGCACAGATACGAGGTACCGGCGCAAGCCTCTGGCTTTGGCGTAGGCAACCATCATGTCGCGATAGGTCAGTACGTCTGCGCCGCCAATCTCAATCACCTTTCCGATACTCTCCGGCGTCGCCAGCGCAGCCACCAGGTAATCCAACACATTCCGAATGGAGATCGGCTGCACCCGCGTATAGACCCATCTGGGACACACCATAACCGGCAGTCGCTCGGTCAGGTAACGAATGATCTCAAATGAGACGCTGCCAGAGCCAACGATGACCGCAGCCCGAAACTCGGTAAGAGGTATGCCGCAGGCGCGCAACGCTTCTCCAGTTTCATGGCGCGAGCGGAGGTGCGGAGAGAGGTTGGAATCAGGACCGCCCAGCCCACCCAAGTAGATGATGCGTCGGACACCGGCTTCACAGGCTGCGCCACCGATATTGTATGCTGCTGTCAGATCTCGTCGGTGGAAATCGGTACTTCCTTTCATGCTGTGAATCAGGTAATAGACAACGTCCACACCGCTCATGGCCGACAGCAGCGTTTCCTGCACCAAAGCGTCGCCCTGAGCAACTTCCACCTGCGCCAACCAGGGACGTCCCTGCAAACGGGTGGAGTCTCGCACCAACACGCGCACGCGATAGCCTGCTTCCAAAAGACGAGGAACCAGCCGCCCGCCGACGTACCCCGTCGCGCCGGTTACCAACACAACACCCTGACCTGTCATGCTCACTCCTTCTCAACTAAATAAAAAGCAGCGAACGCAGCCAGCGGCGCGTGCACGCGGAAAGTGTGCCGGTAGTGCAAGTTATCTCCCCAGGAACTGTGCCAGCGCCTGCCCGGCGGTGAACTGCCGCATGTAGGGCGCGGCGTTCTCGGCAGTGAAGGGTCGTGGATTGGGGACGAACTTACCTATGGCATTCTCTGTTGTCACATTACTCACCGCCAGGAGTTCCAGGAGGCTACTCGTCACTGGCGGCGCAGGTAGAAGCGCCTCCATCAACGTCACGGCAATCCGTATAAGGGGCATGGGAAAATGAAGCAATGAGCGCCGTGCGCCAAGGGCTTCCAGGGTGCGCCGTTCTATCTGCTCCAGAGTGAGGACCTCCGGCCCGCCCAGTTCGTAGTCCTTCCCTATCGTCTGGGGATCGTCCAGGGCTTTCACAATACAAGTCGCCACATCTTCCACCCACACGGGCTGAAACCTAACCTGACCATCGCCGACGATGGGGAAGATGATCGGAGTGAGACGGACGAGGCGGGCAAATGTGTTGGCGAATTCATCCTCCGGCCCCCACACTACCGACGGGCGAAATGCCGTCCACGCCAGACCCGAGGTGGCAACATATTCTTGCGCCTTGCCTTTGGAAGAGAGAAAGCGATAGGGGAGTCTCGCATCCGCGCCGAGTTGCGACAGGTTGATAAATCGCCGGACTCCGGCAGACCTGGCCGCATCAACGACGTTCACCGTGCCCTGGTAGTTGATGCCCTCGTAAGTTCGCCCACCTTTCTCAATGGCGATGGCGACGGTGTGAATCACCACCGTTGCCCCTTGCATGGCGGGCCGCAGCGTCTCCGGGCGAGTCACGTCGCCCTCCACCCACTCGGTAGCGATGCCCCTTAGTCGCCCCTCTTTTTCAGTACGCTGGCGGCTCCGTACGAAGGCACGCACGGGCTTGCCATCCTGGACCAGCCTTCTGACAATGTGACTACCTATATACCCTGAGGCTCCGGTAACGACGATCATGGTCACATCCTCCAGATCTGATAACCTCCCCCTGGTTTGATGTTGCACCAACCATTATAGAGAGATAGGCCTTTTACGCAACCTGAGCCATCAGGAAAGAAGGGCCCGGTCATTGTCATGAAATGGAGCGCAGAGGTACCACGCTCGTACTGACCGTCGGTTGGAAACCGTCGGCAGCCTGCCATAAAGCCCGCTTTGCGGGCTTAACATGAACGTACAGCCGTCGGATTTCATCCGATGGCGGCCTCTGACACAGCCCTATCAGGAAAGCCCGGCAAAGCCGGAAGGGTTTTACGCAGGGCTACAGGCGTTCTCAGATCGTGAAAATTCACCCTCGGGCTGGAGGAAAACGAAAACTCCCTGCCGGGTGGGCAGGGAGCAGTACGCTCATTTACTTCGTGATTCTGGTGGGTAACACAAAGGGGCGGGGCACATGGCCCCGCCTGCCAGGAGGAGATGCCATGGCTCTGGGCAAGGTTAGGGCCCAAAGAACCACAAACAGAGTACCTGAAAGTCTTCCGGGTCTATCTGGCGATTACCATTCATCCTGCCATCAGAATACGCCCTTCCTTTGAACTCAAAGACCCCACCATAGCTCGGCAGTGTGGTGTTCCATAATATCCCCTGCACTGTCCCCTCGTAGGTTACAGGATCATAAGTCCATGTATGGGCAAAATTGCCAGAGGCGACTTTGCCAGGGGTGGCATCGCTGTATAGAGAGTCAACGCCTTGATTACGTTGTATTACCTTGATTGCGCTGCCATCCTGGGCATAGAAAACAGTTCCTCGGATTGCGCCTACTACGTGATCCGAAATCACCTGCCCCCCGCCGCAGACACCGACATCAA
>JADYZS010000167.1 GCA_020853075.1 Anaerolineae bacterium
AACAGCGGCGGCGGCATCTACGACGGCGGCGGCTCTATCACCATCACCCACAGCACCTTCTCCGGCAATACCGCGTCCACCGGCGGCGGCATCTTTACCCGATTTGCCGTGACTGTTGTGAACAGCACATTCTCTGACAACGATGCGAGCAGTGGCGATCACATCTACACCAACGGCGGGACACTCACTGTGATCAACAGTACCATCTTTGGCCGCATCGCCGACCCGGACCGTGTCGGCGGCGCGGGCAACGGTCCTGCGGGCAGCGGCGGCGGCGTTCGCAACAGCGGAGGCACAGTAACTCTGCGGAATACCATCGTCGCTGGTCACGAAGCGGGCGGGAATTGTGTCGGCACCATCGCCAACGGCGGCAATAACATTGACGACGGCACGACGTGCGGTTGGGGTTCTGCCAACGGTTCTATGAGCAACACCAATCCGCTGCTGGGCACATTGACGGGTAGCCCCGCCTATTTTCCGCTCAACACAGGTAGCCCGGCGATAGATGCGGGGAACAATGCCGTCTGCGCTGCCGCACCGATGAACAACACATCGCAAAACGGCATCACGCGCCCCACCGATGGCGACGGCAACGGTACAGCCATCTGCGACATTGGCGCGTTCGAGCGTCAAGGTGCTTCCAGGCTGTATCTGCCGTACACCGTGAAACAGAGGAGATGACAGAGTGAAACGGTTCCTGTTTCAAGTCCTGCTGGCTGCAACATTGCTGGCCCCGCCCGGCGTGGCACAGCGCGGACCCGTTGCACAGGCCGCTCCACCTGCCCAACCTCGCTACACCATCACCGACCTGGGCACATTGAGCGGCGCCAGCGAGGCGTTTGCCATCAGCAACAACGGCAAGGTGGCCGGCCTGTATATGGCCGGCAATTACGCCCAGGCGTTTCTCTGGGAAGATGGGGTGATGCAGGGGCTTGGTACGTTGGGTGGTAGTAGCAGCGAGGCACACGGCGTCAACGACGCCGGACAGGTGGTCGGGTATTCCCTGACTGGCAGCGGTCGCATTCATGCCTTTCTGTGGCAGAACGGCGCGATGCAGGACCTGGGGACGTTTGGAGGAGGCAGCGTCAGCTTGGCGTTTGGAATTAATAACTCGGGTCAGGTCGTGGGTCATTCAGACAACGGCGCATACCAATTGCGCGCCTTTCGGTGGAGCGGCGGCATGGCGGATTTGGGCGTCCTGAGCAACGGGGAAGCCAGCTGGGGCTATGGCATCAACGACAATGGGCAGGCGGTGGGCGCGTCGAGGATTAGTGTCTATCCGGACTCGACCACTCACGCCTTCCGGTGGAGCGGCGGGATGCAGGACCTGGGCACGTTGGGTTGGAAGCACAGTATTGCGAGGGGCATCAACGATAATGGGCAGGTGGTCGGCCATCTGGCAGACGCTAGTAGTACCGCATGGAACGCTTTCCTGTGGAACGGCGGGATGCAAAACCTGGGCGGAACCCAAAGCAGCGCTGCCGACATCAACAATGACGGGCTGATTGTCGGCGAATCGGGAGGACAAGCCGTACTTTGGGAGAACGGGCAGATGAAGAACCTGAATAGCTTGATTGACGCCAACTCGGGTTGGGTCTTGCTATCTGCCCGCGCCATCAACGAGAAGGGACAAATCGTGGGCAAGGGTTCCTTCAACGGTCAGACGCGCGCCTTCCTCCTCTCGCCGCGGGCGTATTACTGGATCAACCCGAGCGGCGGTTCGTGGCACGTGACCACGAACTGGGATCCGCAGGGCGACCCCGGCGATGGCGATACCGTCATCTTCGCCCTGAGCGGGCAGTATGCGGTGGATGCCAGGGCCGTGGCCGCCGCGGCCGCGCCGGCCGCCAACTTTCCGGTGGGCCGGATGATCATCTCGGGCACCAACACGGTGGATTTCCAAAACCTGGCCTTGAATCTGCTGGACGATTCGGTGACGGAACCGGCGCTCACCGTCAACGAGGGGGGGACGGTGAAAATCACGTCGGGCACGGGCAACCTGATCCACGCCATCATCGGCGGCGCGCCTCCTGCAAATCCCGCCAATGCGCCCACCGCCCATTTGCAGGTGTTCAACAATGGCACCAGCCTGAACGGCACGGGGCGACTGACCATCGGCGACAAAGGGGCGGGCGACCTGTTTGTAGCGAACGGCCACCTGACCAGCGCCGAATCGCGCCTGGGCGGCGCGCTGCCCGGCACGGCGGTGGTGGGCGGAGATGGGTCGCTGTGGCAGACCGGCAACATCGCCGTGGGCTATGGCGTCAGCGGCACCCTGACTATTGAGCGCGGCGGACGCGTGGATTCGGACGACGCCTTTGTCGGCTATGGCGTCGTCAGCGACGGTTCCTACGTGCTCATTGACGGCGTTGCGGCCGGGGGTCAGCCCTCGCTGTGGGGGGTGCAGGGGAATTTGACGGTGGAGGAGAGAGGCTGGGTTGACGTGCAGGACGGCGCACAATTGGCCGCCAACCAGAACATCTATCTCAAGGGGGGCGCTCTCAATCTGTACAACAGAGCCGGCAGCCAGGTGGCGACGCATCTGGAGGTGCTGGGCGACCTCATCGTCGGCGGCGGCAATACGGGCGGTTCTTCAGCCTTTGGCGTGTACCTCAGCGGCGCGGTCTCCCCCAGCCACGATACGCAAGCCCATGTCGGCGGCAACCTCCTCGTCGGCCGCGACGGCGAGGGCGTTGTGGTTGTCGCTGGAGACCCAACCATGCGGACGTCGGCAGCTCTGCTAGTGACCGACCCCGGCAAGGGTCTCTGTCAGATTGGGGATGCCTACGATGGGTGGATGAGCATCAGCGGCTACATGAACTGCCGGACGGTGGCGATCGGTGGGCAGCAGGTAATAGGAGGGCTCGGCCATGTCACACTGACGGGTTTACTGCTGGCGCATGAGGTGGTGCGGGTGGGGCAGGTGGGCGGCGGCGCACCGGCGATGGTGGACATGGCTCCTGGCTTCTTTGCTGCCGAACTGACCGGCATCCAGGGCGTCTATATCGGGCCGACCGGCGTCGTCAGCGGCACGGGAATCATTGATGCAGGGGGGATCGGATTGTTGAATGAAGGCGTCATCCTGCCGGGCATCCGGGTGATCCAGGCAGCGCAAGCGCAGATGGTGGGTGAGGCGCAGGCGAGCCCGGCGACGCTGACCATCAGCGGCACGCTGACCATCAGCCCCACCGGCCGGCTGGAGATCCCTGTGACCGGCGCATCCCCCGGTCTCTACGGCAGCCTGGCGGGAACGGGCACGGTCACGCTGGACGGCGTGCTGGCGCTCAAGTTCCGCAATGGCTACGCGCCCCGCCAGGGAGATACCTTCACCTTCCTCAAGGCAACGAGAGGCATCAGCGGCACCTTTGACAGCGTGGTGATCAGTGGTCTGGCGCCCGGCTTTGCCTACGAACTCACCTCGGTGAACGGGCAAGCGGTGCTCAAGGCCCTGAACAACGGCGTACCTCTGGGCAGGGCATTCCTACCCCTGGTAGTGCGTTGAAACTGGAAGGCGCGGCGCTCGGCAAGAGCGGATGGCGTTGCGTCGGAACGCCTGCGGGAGATTATGGAATGGGCTGAGGCTTACTCGCCAGTTGGGGACGCCGACCAGCGGTCTGATCCAATCAAAATGGAGGTGGAGGTCACTTTAGGACGTGGATACCATGGCTCAAATCAAACCAGCGTCATCCCAAGGAGAGCAGACATGAACATTCGCGCGCAAGTTTCAATGGTCTTTCATCTGGACAAGTGCATCGGCTGCCACACGTGCAGCGTCGCCTGCAAGAACATCTGGACCGATCGCAAGGGCACCGAGTACATGTGGTGGAACAACGTGGAGACCATGCCGGGCACCGGCTATCCGACGTTGTGGGAGGATCCGGAGAAGTACACAGGCGGTTGGGAGAATCAGGAGGGTAAACTGCGTCTGAAACTGCATTGGCGGCTGGGTGGGTTGTCAAACATCTTCTTCAATCCCTATCTGCCCACGGTGGATGACTACTACGAGCCGTGGACCTATGAATACGAAAACCTCTTTAATGCCCCTGAAGGAGACGACCAGCCCACCGCCCGCGCCATCTCCATGATCACCGGCAAGCCTATGGAGATAGAAGCCGGGCCGAATTGGGACGATGATCTGGGTGGGTCGCCGGTCTATGCGAAGAACGACCCCAACCTGGAAGGGCTCACCGAGGAAGAGCGGCAGCAACTAAATGAACTGGAACGGGTGGTCTTCTTCTACCTGCCCCGGATCTGCAACCACTGCCTGAACCCCGGCTGCGCGGCAGCCTGCCCGGCGGGTGCTATCTACAAGCGCGGCGAAGATGGCATCGTCCTCCTCAGCCAGGAGAAGTGCCGCGCCTGGCGCATGTGCATCTCCGGCTGCCCCTACAAAAAAACCTATTTCAACTGGTCCACGGGCAAATCCGAAAAGTGCATCCTGTGCTACCCGCGCCTGGAGAGCGGTCAGCCGCCCGCCTGCTTCCATGCCTGCGTGGGGCGCATCCGCTACCTGGGCATCCTCCTCTACGACGCCGATCGCATTGAAGGGGTAGCCAACGTGGCCGATGCCGATCTGGTGGACGCTCAACGATCCATGATCCGGGATCCTGAAGATCCACAGGTCGTTGCCGCCGCGAGGGCCAACGGTATCTCGGATGCTATGATTGACTCGGCGCGAAAGTCGCCGGTGTATAAGTTCGTTAAGAAATGGAGGTTAGCCTTGCCGCTCCATCCCGACTTTCGTACCCTGCCGATGCTCTTCTACGTGCCGCCGATGCTGCCGGTGCTGGCTAAGGTGAAAGATGGGCATTACGATCTCCCGGGCGCGAGCGATGGCAGGCTTGCTCCCCTACTCAGTTCGTTGCAGCAGGCGCGCATGCCCTTGCGCTACATGGCTAGCCTGTTCTCGGCGGGGAATGAGGAGACCGTCGCTGCCGTCTATCGGAAACTGATCGCCGTGCGGATATACATGCGTGCGCAGCGGGTGAAAGACGTACCAGAAGCCGAGGTGCAAGAGGCTCTGGCTCAGGGGAAGACCACCCCTGAGGAGGCTGAAGCCATCTTTCGCCTGACCTCCCTGCCCACCTTTGAGGAGCGCTTCGTCGTCCCACCGCTGGCCCGCGAGGCGGCCATTGAGCAGACGTTGGACCCGTTCACCCACAAACCCGAGGCCGGTTTTGGTTTCCGCCAGGCCCCGGAGCGGAGGTGGTGACAATGCCTGAAGAAACCGTCCAGAGACGCGTTCTCAGTCTTTTCGCCGACATCCTGGAGTACCCCCGGCCCGGCCTGCCCGCGGCCATGCGGGAGTGCGAAGCCCTGGTCTCACCGACGAGCCCGGAGGCGGCAATGTTGCTACATGGATTCCGCGCCTTCGTGGAAGAAACACCCCCGGGGCGACTGGAGGAGATCTATACGGGCACTTTTGATCTGGACGCTGCTTGTTATCCCTATGTGGGCTATCACCTGTTCGGCGAGAGTTACAAGCGCAGCCTCTTCATGCAGCAACTGAAAGAGCGCTACCAGGCCCAGGGTTTCATGGTTGAGCACGAGTTACCTGACCATCTGGCGGTGCTATTGCGCTTTCTGGCGACAGGCGACGACCCGGATCTGGTACACATCATCATCCAGGAGGCTCTCTTGCCGGCCCTGGAGCAGATGATCAAAGGAGAAGAAACAGAGTCCGCCAGTGAAGCGGATAAGCGGCCTGATCGGCGCAAAGACCGGAACCTCTATCGGCAGGTGCTAGAGGCCTTGCGTCTGGTGCTGCAAAGGCAACCGCAACTGGTTGAAGCCATGAGTTGAACGATTCCTTTGGCTGGAGGTAGCGAAATGGCAGTCATGACATCCTATCAGCAGATCGCGGCGTTCCGCCCTGACCGGTTTAACCCGGTCGTGCTGGCCGAGAATGAACGGGTGAAAGCGATCTTGGCGTGCTTTGAGCCAGGACAATTTATCCCGGTGCACAAGCCCGGTGTTGACCTTACGCTGATCGTGATGGAGGGCGAAGGCACGGCCTTCATAGGGGCGAAAGAGGAAAAACTACGTCCCGGCGTGATCGCCTTCATTCCTGCCGGTGAGGCACGAGGGGTCAAAGCCACGACGCGCCTGGTGCTCATGCACGTCGTCACACCCCCTCCAACCGAGGCCGATCACACTCAAGTGGTCGCGGGGCTCAAAAAGGGGGCGTGGATGTGATACATGTTAAGCGGGTGTACGAACCGCACGTCTCCGATGATGGCAAGCGTTTCCTGGTTGAGCGCCTCTGGCCGCGAGGGATGAAAAAGGAATCTCTACAACTGGATGCCTGGTTGAAAGAGGTCGCGCCGAGCGATGCACTGCGGCGCTGGTTCGCTCACGATCCACGCCGGTGGGCGGAATTCCAGCAGCGGTATCGCGCGGAACTTGATGCTCATCCCGAAGCATGGGGGGAACTGATCGCGGCGGCGCGGCAAGGTGACGTGACCTTGCTCTACAGCGCACGAGACAGAGAGCATAATAACGCGGTGGCGCTTAAGATGTATCTGGAAGCAAGAATGGCTGGCGATGCCGAGTAAGGTTCGGCGGTTGCATCAGTACGGGTGGCCGAGTGCCGTCCAGTCAAAGTAAGGGGGGAAGAAGGCTCTCGTGTCAAAAGTATGGGTGCTGCAACACATTCGCTGTGAAACGCTTGGTACTATTGCCCAGGCCCTCGCAGCGGCAAACATTCGCCCTCAGTATGTTCGCCCCTTTGCGGGGCAGCCAATTCCCAAAGGAATGGATGGTGCCGCCGGTCTCATCGTGATGGGTGGCCCCATGGGCGTGTATGACCACCCTCGTTATCCTTTCCTGTTGGATGAAATGCGTCTGATCGGACAGGCCCTTCAAGAAGAGAAGCCCGTGCTGGGGGTCTGCTTAGGGAGTCAACTCTTGGCTGCCACGTTGGGTGGGACTGTGACGAAAGGGGCGAAAAAAGAGATCGGGTGGTATCCGGTTGCCCTAACAGAACCGGCCAAGTCCAACCGATTATGGGTAGGCATTGAGCCATCCTTCGTGGCCTACCACTGGCATGGCGACGTCTTTGAGTTGCCCGCGGGCGCTGTTTCCCTGGCTTCATCGGGTTTAACGGCTTGTCAGGCGTTTCGTTATAGGCAGAACGCCTACGGCTTCTTGTTTCACATGGAGGTTACGGCGACGATCATCCAGGACATGGTGGAGACGTTTGCGGACGAACTCCAAGAGGCCGGGGTAGATGGCCGCGCAATCGTTCGGGAAGCGATGGCCCATTTGCCTCATCTACATGACATCGGCGGTCCGGTTTTCCAGAGATGGGCAAACCTGGTCAAAGTGGATCCTGGAGACTGACACTGGATGCTAGCGTTAAAGGAGGGCTTGCTATGTTTGACATCGTCCTGTTCGTGGGCTTTCCCTATGTGGCCGTCATTCTGGCCGTCCTGGTAGGTATCTACCGGTACTTCAACGATCGTTTCTCGTATTCCAGTTTCTCGTCTCAGTTTCTTGAGAATCGGCGTCTGTTCTGGGGATCGGTGCCCTGGCACTACGGCATCATCATTGTGCTACTGGCCCATCTGCTGGCGGCCTTATTTCCGGGCGCCTGGGCGTCTTTGATTGGTTCGCCCGTGCGCCTCTATGCGATGGAGGTGACGGGGCTGGCGCTGGCGCTGCTGTCTCTGGTGGGCCTGACGCTGCTCATCCTGCGGCGTTTACGCAACACCCGCATCCTCAGCGTCACCACGGCCATGGATTGGGTGCTGCTGGTGGCCCTGGTGGCTCAGGTGGCGCTGGGCTTCTGGGTGGCCCTCTTCTACCGCTGGGGGTCAGACTGGTATCTCCGCACGGCTGTTCCCTGGCTGGTATCCCTGCTGAAGTTGAATCCCCAGATCCAATATGTCACCGTTCTCCCCTGGGTGGTCAAGTTGCACATGCTAGGCGGCTTTCTCATCATCGCTCTCTTTCCCTTCACCCGCCTGGTGCATGTGGTGACCTTCCCCATCACCTACCTGTGGCGGCCCTATCAGGTGGTGATCTGGAACCGAGAAACGTGGACGAGCAGAGAAAAAGTGCAGTAACCCGGACTCCGGGTAAGCATACCACATTTCCGAAAGGAGAGTCTTCTGTGTTACACAACCAGTCAGTGCAGTTACCATCTCGTCGGGTGGCCGTCACGGGTCTGCTGCTGACGGCGATGGTCATTGCAGCCGCGCTTCTGGCCGGTCTGCGTTTCCGGCCAAGCCTGGCTGTGGCGGCGTCGCCAGAGGCGGTGATCTGGTATCGCTGCACGCCAGCCAATGTCGCCAGTTACGTGACACGCATCCACGTGAAGTGCACGGTCGCCGCGAGCGGAGGTATCCAGTACTTCGCCTATCCCACCCGCGAGACAGCGAACGCTTCCCGCTTCTTGAGCATCCTGACCACGGCAGCCGTGGCCGGCAAGCAGGTGGACATCCTCTACGATCCTGCCGATACCAGCGGCGCGTCATACGGCTGTGGGGTAAGCGATTGCCGACCCATCACCGGCGTTGCGTTGCTCCCGTGAACGCGGAGGGGACCATGGACCGTTCCAATAGGATACGCGGCCCGGCGTTTCGGCGCGCCATCTTTCAACCGTGGCGGCTCCTCGTCGTCGCTCTGATGGTCTGGCTTGTGATGCCCACACCTGTTTGGCCGGCGGCGTACTGGTTCCACGGCGTGCGGAGCCGTGATATCACGGTCTGCTTCGCGGGGAACGCCGTGAGTGCCCGTCCCAACCGCGTGCGCGAGATCGTCGGTCACCTGACTCGCCTGGAACAGGCGGCCAACATACGTTTTCTGGCCCCCTCCGGCCAGCGTCTGGCGTTTGAGGCAGGGCCTTCGGGCAACATCAACGCGTTGGCCTGCCCTGCGCCTACGCAGCAGCCCAACGGGGACGATTTCTTCGCGGGCGATATCCGGGTCGCGTTGTGGGCAACAAACGTGGACACGAGCCCGCCGGGCATGGTTCCCGGCAACGGCTGTACCCAAGCGAAGGTGGCGTCATCCTGGTCAAACCCGCCCGACGAATTGGCGCAGAAGCGGGCGTGCCAGTACAACCTGGTGCTGGGGGACGACGGCGATACGTCGGGCACGCCCTACCTGAACCATACGCTGCACGAGTTCGGCCACGCGCTCGGCCTGGTACACGAACACGCGCGGGCAGACGAGAACGCCCAGTGCGTGCCTACTAACATTGGCGAGTATCACGCCGTGACCGGCGGCTACATCACGCCGTACGACAAGAACTCGGTGATGCACTACTGGTGGCCGGCCAGCGTCTTGCCGAATTGCCAGCGAACAGGGAGCAACTACAGCCAGGCCGGGTTGACCACCTACGACCGGCTGGCGTTGCACATCATGTACCCCGAGGACGCCCGCACGGTGGAGTTCAACGGGAACACTGTGATCCGCTCAGGCGAGGCGCTGTTGCTGGTGTCGGCCTGGCAGGCGCAAGGCGCAAACATGAGCTTTGTGACCACCAACTGGGTCTGGAAAATTGACGGCTTCGTGCGCAGCACGACGCCAGCGCTGGCCGTAGTCGGCCTGTCGGTGGGAGAGCATGCCCTGGAGATCTCTCACGATGACTTCCTGGGCCGTCATTACACCTACAGCGGCAAAGTCCGTGTGATGACTGCCGAAGATTACCGTCAGCTGGTTGCCGCCAACGCGGCGACTCACGCTGTCCTGGCGCCCATCATCACGACGGTCAACCTGCCAACGGTGTTCGGGCCGTGATGTAATAACTATCTGATCGGTTAAACCTTCGCGCCGCTTTTGTTCCTGACTTGCATCAGCGCTGCGGTAGTAATCGGCGACCGGCTGGAGAAGTTGAGACGGTATGAGAGATGCTCTCACTCGCGGGCTTCGCGACTTATATCCCGGTTACTTTGCCCTGGTGATGGCCACGGGCATCGTCTCTGTGGCAACTTATCTGCTAGAGATGGTGCCTGTGGCCTGGCTTCTCTTTCACATAAATGAAGTGGCTTATGTGACTCTGTGGCTCCTCACTTTGGTTCGCCTCTTCCGGCATCTTCCCTATGTGGTAGCAGATCTGACCGACCATGCCCGCGGGCCGGGGTTCTTTACAATGGTCGCCGGGTCCTGTGTGCTGGGAAGGCAGTTCGTCATTCTCTCGCAAGTCCCTACCCCGGCAATCCTGCTCTGGTTCCTGGGAATCGTCCTGTGGCTCATCTTGATCTATGCATTCCTAACCGCCGTCATCGTGCGCGAGCCGAAACCCAACCTGGAAAGCGGCATCCACGGTGGGTGGCTTCTTATCGTTGTCGCCACGCAATCTATCTCGGTATTGGGCGCGCGAGTCGTCTCTTACTTCGGGGCCTGGCAGCCGGTAGTTCTCCTCTTTACGTTGAGCATGTACCTGTTGGGCTGCATGTTATACGTCCTCATTATCTCGCTCATTTTGTACCGTCTTATTTTTTTCAACCTGAAGCCGCAGGCGCTCACCCCTCTCTACTGGATCAACATGGGTGCTGTAGCCATCACCACCCTGGCCGGCGCGACGCTCATCTTGGAGCCCCCTCGGTGGCCGTTCCTGAAGGAACAGTACCCCTTTCTGAAGGGGCTGACACTCCTCTTCTGGGCCACGGCCACCTGGTGGATTCCCTTATTGTTGGTTCTAGGAGTCTGGCGTCATCAGTACAAGCGCTTCCCCGTCGCCTATGATCCCCAATATTGGGGCCTGGTGTTTCCCCTGGGCATGTATACCGTTTGCACCTTCCAGTTAGCCAGAGTTACAGAACTATCCTTCCTATACATCATCCCCCGCTATTTCGTGTACCCGGCCTTATTGGTCTGGTTTGCCACCTTCATTGGGCTGCTTCACAGGCTCGTAAGGAACATGGTCGTTGTCCCGCTCACCGCGCGACCCGTCCTTGAGTGGAAGTTTCCGGAGCAAGGAGAGGGTGGTCCAACTGAGTAGAACAGAAACATCCCCAGCGCAGTCGCCCATTTGCGCTGGCACGAACCGCTACTGATGCAAAGCAGAAAGGAGCAGAGAGTGAAGTCGCGCACGTTCTTCGGTCTGGTTTTCGTTCTGGTCCTGCTGGCAACATCCGGTGGGGCCGTCGGGGCTCAAGAGCCCAATCCTCACAGCCCTAACACGACCCAAATCGCCCTGGGCACGGCCTTCACCTACCAGGGGCAACTGAAGCAGAGTAGCGCCCCCGTCACCGCTTCCTGCGACGTGGCTTTCCGTCTCTATGACGCCAACGCCGCAGGCAACGCCATCGGCAGCCCCATCACCACCACCGTCCCCATCTCCGCGGGCCTCTTCACCGTCAACCTTGACTTCGGCAGCAGCCCCTTCGCGGGCGATGCTCGCTGGCTGGATATCCGCGTGCGCTGCCCGGCGGGGAGCGGCGGGTTCACAACCCTTGTTCCGCGCCAACCTCTCACCGCCACACCCTTTGCGCTGTATGGTCTGCGTGCGCCGTGGGGCGGATTGCTGGGCGTCCCTGCGGGTTTCGCCGATGGAATAGACAACGATACGGCCTACACCCCGGGCGTGGGGCTGGCGTTGGCTGGCAACCAGTTCAGCGTGGACACGAGTGCGATCCAGGCGCGGGTGAGCGGCACCTGCGCGGCGGGCAATAGCATCCGTGTCATCAATGCCGATGGCAGCGTGACCTGTGAGTCGGACGATGGCACGGCCTACACCGTGGGCTCCGGCTTGACGCTGACGGGGACGCAGTTCAGCGTGAATTTCGCGGGTGATGGCGTGGCCCCTACCGCCGCGCACAGTGACCACGACCATTTGGGCCAGACCTGGAGCGGCACCGCCTTTTACGGACTGAAGATAGAGAATACCGGTACCTATGGCGTATATAGCAACGGTGGCTCTTACGGCCTGTACGGTAGTGGCGGCTCCTACGGCGTAGTGGGCAACGGCCCCGCCAACGGCGTATGGGGGCTCAGTAGCAGTGGCATCGGCGTGCGAGGCACGGGCCCCACCGCCGTGCGGGGCGAGGGTACAGCCTACGGCCTGTATGGCAGCGGCCCCACGGCTGTGAAAGCAGAGGGCGGCACCATCGGCGTACAGGCGAGCGGTGCCTCCTATGGCGTGCGGAGCACCGGCCCCACTGCCGTGCGGGGCGAGGGCACTACCTATGGCGTGCACGGCATCGGGCCTACAGCTGTGAGGGCAGAGGGTACTACCTACGGCCTACATGGCAGCGGGGGGACCGCGGCCGTGAGAGCCGAGGGCGGCACGTACGGCGTAGATGCTACGGCAACCTTCTACGGCGTAGTCGGCTCCGGCAACATTTACGGCGTGTGGGGCAAAACTACTAACCAAACCGGCGTGTATGGCGAAGGCGCCACCGGTGTAAAGGGCGATGGTGCTACCTACGGCGTACGTGGCATTAGCAGTAGCGGCACCGGTGTGCGTGGTGAAAGTAGCGGCGGCTTCGGCGTGCGTGGTGTAAGTAGCACCAGCACCGGCGTGCGTGGTGAAAGCGGGGGTAGCAACTCTTCCGGCGTATCTGGCTATAACAGTAACAGCAGCGGTTGGGCAGGATACTTCAGCGGGAAGGTTACGGTCACAGGCGCTCTGGCGGTCGGCTCGTGTAGCGGCTGTGCTGTCGTCTATGTCGCCCGGAATAGCGGTGGGACGAGCATCCAGATTGGCGATTTCGTCGCCGCCGCGGGCGTCCAGATTGATCCTGATACCAAGCAGCCCATTCTTCTCGTGCGTCGGGCAGCAAGCACGGAGGATGTCGTTATTGGCGTGGCGACCGGGGCCATCGTAGTGTGGGCTCCCCCTGATGATGCCGAAGAGACTTTTCCGAGCTTCATGCAGCGCGAGGGCGCGGCGGCTGAGGGTGAATATCTCTCTGTGCTGGTGCGCGGGTTGGCACAGGTACGGGTGAGCTCTGGTGTAAAGGTAGCCCTGGGCAACCATCTGGCGGCGACGAACACCGGGGCTGTTCCGGTCAGCATCGCGGGCGATGTGGTCGCCCGTGCCCTGAGCGAGCCTGACGAGTACGGCCTCGTCTGGGCCATGGTAGATGGACAGTAAAGGGAGAGTTATGCGATACCTTAGAGCCACTGGGCTTACTCTGTTGCTGGCAGGGCCGCTAGTTGGCGTAGCCCTGCTGGTCAGCATCGTGACGGAGGCGCAGAGCGGTGGCGGCTACGACCTGAGTTGGGACACGGTGGATGGCGGGGGCGGCGAAAGTAACGGAGGCGCCTACACTCTGGCCGGTACTATCGGCCAGCCCGACGCGGGTTCGCTGAACGGCGGCGCATTTGCTCTGCTGGGTGGCTTCTGGGGCGGGGGCGTTGCCGTCGTGACGCCCTCACCCACGCCGACGCGCACGCCCACCATAACGCCGACCGCCAGCCGCACGCCGACGGCAACTGGCGCGCCGATAACGGCCACCCCCACGCGCACCCCTACGCGAACGCCGACCCCGGGCCCCTCGCCCACGCCTACGGCGACGGCTCGCCATCATTCTTACGTGCCCTTGATCTACTCTGCGGCTGATTAAGTCCATCGCCTGTGCTATGATGGTCGGTAGATTTGAGAATGATGGAGATACCGATGCGGTGATGCCTGGCTAACTGGTTGATGGCCGCTAGGAAGAAGGGTTATCTTCCAGGTGTGGGCGTAGGAGTAGGCCCCATCGTTGGCAAAGCCCCACTCTGAAGGAGGTAGCCCAACCGGATGCGAGCCAGCGCCGCCAACTGCGGTGATCTGCTCTCCGCCAGTGCAGAGGCACGCTGGTACGCGGCGATCGCTTCCGCCACCTTGCCCTGCCCTTCTAGGGCCGTAGCAAGGAGGAAATGTCCCTCAGCCGAATCGGGGTCCAGCACCAACACCGCCTCTGCATCGGCCAGCGCTTTGTCCAGTTGTCCCACCGAGCCATAGACCCGGCCTCGCTCTAACAGAAAGAGGAGGCGGCTATCAGTCATAGCCTCGGCCTCGCGATATTTCTGCTCGGCGACCTCCTGTTGCCCCAATCCCTCCTGCAACACACCCACCCAGATAATAAGGGATGGATCTTCCGGATCTGTCTGCGCTGCCTCTTCGTAAGCAGCCAGAGCAGCCACAAGATCGCCTGTGCTGAGGGCACGGTCTGCTTCTCCGCGCAAGCGTTGCACCGCCGCCACTTTCGGATCCACAGGAAAGAGGACGTTGAAGACGAACCAGATAGCCACCACCACCGCCGCGAGACCAAGAGCCATCAGCCCCAGCCGGCGCAGTTGCTGTCGCCGTTGCTCAGCGGCGATCTCGTCCACGTACCACCACCAGCGGTCGGGGGTCGGCTCTGCTTCTTGCCGTGCCCGCGGGAATTCGGCTCCGGCCTCCCGCACCAGCTGCCTGGCGCGGTCGCGCAGTTGTGCTTCCACGGTCCCCAGTCGCGCGCGCTCCGGGCGCAAGTCTGCGCCATCGGCCTCCAATTGCGTGGCAAGGACAGCGATGCGATCCAACCAGTCAAGCAGCAGCACTGTATCTTTACCTGTGCCACGGAGATTGACGACGCGCCGCTCAGACCGATCCAATAAATCCCGCAATTCATCCGCGGGAGTGAATGAAGTGGGCGGTAATGCTCTAGCCATTGAGCACCTCGTGCACACTGTGGTTCAAGAAGAAGACGGGGCGCAGTTCTCCCACCTCTACGCGGCGGTGGTTGTGCAGCGGTCGCCGGACGTAGCGAGCCAGCGATTTCAGATCTTCGCCCCCGACGACCCCTAATTGGCGAAGTGCTTCCAGCATCGCCAGCCCCCGCGCCCGGTCACCGATGCCATCTTCCACCTTCAAGGCTAGGCCCAGCGCAGGCCGTCCCGCGGCAGGGAGCACGCCCACACCGTGAAACCCTTCTGCCCCGCCCTTGCTGACGACGCGCGTCCCTAAAGCGCGCATCAGGTCACTATCAAAACTACCAGTGCTTGCGCCAACCATCTCCGGATGTGCCTGCATCGCCGCGACGATGCGGCGGCAGGCCGCCTGGCGCGCCGGAGACAAACCGGCCGGGTCGCTCAGACGGGCAAAGGCCCTCGCCGCGGCGCGCAGCGGTATGGCAAACGTGGGGACACTGCACCCATCCACACCCACGATGATCTCCTCCGGACGCAATCCTGCCATCTCGGCCACGACACGCCGGTTCGCGACCTGCACCGGATGGGTTGGTTCCAGATAACTCTCTACGTCCGCGCCCCAGAAGCGAGCGAGCGCCAACATGCCGCTGTGCTTGCCGGAGCAATTGTTGTGGATGGATTGAGGACTTTCGCCCGCGCGAATCAGGGCGCGGGCGGCTTCCTCGCTGCCGGGCATGTGCGCGCCGCAATGCAATGCCGATTCATCAAGACCGATCTTGCCCAGGATGCTGCGCACCGCCTCCACGTGACACGGTTCAGCCGCGTGAGAGCCGCAGATGACCGCCAGTTCACGTTCGCTCAGGCCATAGTGGTCCGCCGCGCCGCTTTCCACCACCGAGAGGGCCTGAAACGGCTTCGCCGCCGAGCGCAGGTACGTGACCCAATCGGGATTGCCCACAGCGGCAATGATAGTGCCGTCGGTGGAGACGGCGACGAGCGCACCGTGATGCCAGGCCTCCACGATGCTGCCGCGTGTCACCTCCACCAAGACGGGCTCGTGTTCTTCCATGTCTCCTCTTCCGATCATGAACCCGATGACCGCAGTTCATCATAGACCCGCCCGACCCCCGCCTTGATTTGCGCCTCAATCTTGGGCTTGCGGTCGGGCGGTATCGGGAACCAGGGCACTAACTCACCCACCAGGGTGCTTGCGACTTCTGTTTTGCTGCGGCCGGCCCGTTGCAGTTGCCGCACGCGCGAACGCAGGGTACGGATATAATCAGAGACGCGCTCCGTCGCGTCGCGCCCGCAGACAGGGCCATGGCCGGGCACGATCTTATCTACGGTCAACTTTCGCAGATAGGTGAGCCCTTCCAGCCAATCCTTAGAGACCGCCTGCGCCATGTACGGGTGCTGATCTACCCAAACCGCGTCACCGGCAAAGAGCACCTTTTCATCCGAAATGTGGACTACCGACGTCGCCAGAGTGTGGCCCCCGATG
>JADYZS010000168.1 GCA_020853075.1 Anaerolineae bacterium
CTTCACCCAATACGTCTCGGCCATGGCGGCGATGCTTCTCGTCTCCAGGATGCCGCCACAGTGGCACGGGTCGGGCTGGATATAGTCCACGATGCCTTTCTCCAATATCTCCCGAAAGCCCCACTTGGTAAAAAGTCGCTCGCCTGTGGCGAGGGGAACGCCCACCTTCGCGGCCACTCGCGCCATCGCATCCGGGTTCTCCGGTGGCACTGGCTCCTCGTAGAAGTAAGGCTTGAAGGGCTCCATCGCCCTCCCCAACTCTATGGCCGTGGCCGGCTCCATGCGCCCGTGGGCATCCAGAAGGATGAGGAATTCGTCGCCCAATGCCTGGCGCAGCGCGCCCACCCGCTCCACGCCGCGGGCGACGGAGCGGCTATCCAACACGCCCTCCGACGATTCTACGAGGGGCCCGGTCTTGAGCGCCCGCCACCCTCTTGCCTTGTAAGCGAGGGCACGGGCCAACGTTTCCTCTGTGGTCACGCCGCCGACGTGGGTGTAGGCCAATATCTTGTCGCGGCACGCGCCGCCCAGAAGTTGATAGACCGGCAGGTTAGCAACCTTGCCCAAGATGTCCCACAGGGCGATTTCCACCCCGCTGATGGCCGTATTCAGAACGGGGCCGCCGCGCCAGAACGCGCCGCGATACATCGTCTGCCAGTGGTGCTCAATGCGCAGCGGGTCCTGCCCCACCAGATAGCGGGCCAATTCGCCTACCGCGGCGATGATGGTATCGGTTTTCCCTTCCAGGCTCGCCTCGCCCACCCCTTCCGGCCCTTCGTCGGTCAGGATGCGTACCAGCACCCAGTTGCGGTGCGGCCCGGCAGCAATGCTATAGGTTCTGACGGCGGTGATTTTCACGGTGGTTGCCTCCCGATGGCGTTAACGTATTATACCTCAATCAACCAGGTTGACAGGAATCCCACGATGACTATACTTCAATACAGTATTCTGATAACGGAGGCTGCCACGTGCCGCATCACGACAATCTGGACCAACTCTGCATCAACACCATTCGCACGCTGGCGATGGACGCCGTGCAAAAGGCCAAATCGGGCCACCCGGGGCTTCCCATGGGCGCGGCGGCCATGGCCTACACCCTCTGGACGCGCTTCCTGAAGCATAACCCGGCTAACCCGGCCTGGCCTGATCGTGACCGCTTCGTCCTGTCTGCGGGGCACGGCTCCATGCTGCTCTACAGCCTGCTGCACCTGACAGGTTACGATCTGCCGTTAGAGCAACTGAAAAATTTTCGGCAGTGGGATAGCCTGACGCCCGGTCATCCAGAGCATGGCCTGACCCCTGGCGTGGAAGCGACTGCCGGCCCTCTGGGCCAGGGTTTCGGCAACGGCGTCGGTATGGCGATTGCCGAACGGTTCCTGGCCGCCTATTTCAACCGGCCCGGCCACACCATCGTGGATCACTACACTTACGCCATTGTCAGCGATGGCGACCTGATGGAGGGTGTCGCTTCCGAGGCGGCGTCGCTGGCAGGGCATCTCAAACTGGGCAAGCTGATCTACCTCTACGACGACAACCGCATCTCCATTGAAGGGAGCACAGACCTGGCCTTCACCGAGGATCGTGGGCTGCGCTTTCAGGCTTACGGCTGGCACGTGCAGCACGTAGATGGCAACGATTTAGAGGCGGTGGCGGCAGCCCTTCGCGCCGCGCAAGCCGAGACCGAGCGACCTTCCCTCATCGTCGCCCGCACGATCATCGGCTACGGCAGCCCCCACAAGCAGGGCACGGCGGAAGCCCACGGCGAGCCGCTGGGCGAGGACGAGGTGAAAGCGACAAAAGAGGCCCTGGGCTGGCCCCTGGAACCGGCCTTCTACGTCCCCGACGAGGCATTAGCCCACTTCCGGCAGGCACTTCCGCGTGGGCAGGAGCGGGAAGCCGATTGGCAGAGGCGATTCGCCGCCTACGCCCAGGCTTACCCCGACCTGGCTGCCGAGTGGGAGCGTGCCCAGAAAGGCGAATTGCCCTCCGGCTGGGATGCCGACATCCCCACCTTCCCTGCCGACCCTAAGGGCGTAGCCACGCGCACCGCTTCCGGCACGGTGATGAATGCCTTTGCGCCGCGGCTGCCTCTTTTCATCGGAGGTTCTGCCGACCTTGCCCCTTCTACCCGCACGCTCCTCAAGGGCACCGGCAACTTCGCGGCGGGCAGCTACGGCAACCGCAACATGCACTTTGGCGTGCGCGAGCACGGCATGGGTGCGCTCCTCAACGGCATGGCGCTCCATTGCGGCGTCATTCCTTTCGGCGCAACCTTCTTCGTCTTCACCGACTACATGCGTCCGGCCATTCGCCTGGCCGCCATCACGAGACTGCCCGTGATCTACGTCTTCACCCACGACAGCATCGGCGTGGGCGAGGACGGGCCTACCCACCAGCCTGTGGAGCACCTGGCCGCGCTGCGCGCGATTCCCTATATGACCGTCATCCGCCCTGCCGATGCCAACGAGACCGCCGTTGCCTGGAAGGTCGCCATTGAGCACCAAGAAGGCCCTGTGGCCCTCGCTCTCACGCGGCAAAACGTGCCTACCTTTGACCGGACGCGCTACGCTTCTGCCGAAGGGCTGCGGCGGGGGGCCTACGTCATGGCCGAAGCCGACAACGGCAAACCCGACATCATCCTCATCGGCACAGGCTCCGAGATACAATTGGTGGTGGCGGCCCGCGAAGAACTGGCAAAGAAGGGCATCGCGGCGCGCGTCGTCAGCATGCCCAGTTGGGAACTCTTTGAGCGCCAAAGCCAGGCCTATCGGGAGGGCGTTTTGCCGCCAGGGATCACGGCGCGGCTGGCGGTGGAGGCGGGTGTGTCGCAGGGATGGCACCGCTACGTCGGTCTCACTGGCGACGTGATCGGCCTGGAACGCTTCGGAGCCTCCGCCCCCTACCAGACCATCATGCAGCATCTCGGCTTCACGGTGGAAAACGTCGTCGCGCGGGCGCGGGCGTTGGTGGGGAAATAAGGAGATAACATGCGTATCGCCATCGGTGCAGACCACGGGGGCTTCGCCCTCAAGTTTGAGATTGCCAAGACCCTGGCCGGCGCGGGGCATCAGGTGTTGGATAAAGGACCCTTCAGTTTTGACCCGGCGGACGATTATCCCGATTTCGTGCTGCCGGTGTGCCAGGCAGTGCAGCGAGGTGAGTCCGACCGGGGCATCATCATCTGCGGCAGCGGCGTCGGCGCGTCCATGACGGCTAACAGGTTCACCGGCATCCGGGCTGCCGTCTGCCACGACACCTACTCGGCCCGCCAGGGCGTTGAACACGATGACATGAACGTTCTCTGCCTGGGCGCGCGCGTGGTGGGGAGCGCGCTGGCCCTGGAGCTCGTGCGCGCGTTCCTCGGAGCCCGGTTCACGGGCGAGGAACGCCACGTGCGCCGTCTGGCGAAGGTGGCTGCCATAGAGAAATCACAAG
>JADYZS010000169.1 GCA_020853075.1 Anaerolineae bacterium
AAGGCAGAACTTGTGTCAAAGAAGTTAAGCGAAGACCCAAGTTTCATTTGGGCGATCAAGAAGGACTGGTACGATCTGGACTTCGTCTATCTGAGAGAACATCCGGATTGTATGTTCTTCACCCACTTCAGGAACATACAGACGGCGCCAGACTATCTGGACTATTTACCGGAAAAAGCGGTTGAAACACAAATCAAGCACATCATAGACTTCTACCTGCATACCGAGAGAGAACTGGATAGGCCCTACCCGTACGTGTCCAAAGAGGAGATGGACAACCACGTGGCGCGCTCAACAGACCAGATAGAAAAGAGGCTCCGGCTGAAGTTGCAAGAAGAAGTACGCGAGTTGCGCGGCAAACTCCAATGGGAAGGTAATCTGAACGAAATGCGCGAAAGTAGATTCCTGTGAGGCAGGAAGTCCGCTTCTTTAAGAAGGAGGTTGCCAAAACCCTGCACCTGGGCTACCTCGTCTTTCTGCCGCAAGGCTACGGGGCAAACCCACAGCAGAAATGGCCGCTCCTCCTCTACCTGCACGGCATGGGGGAGCGGGGCACCAACCCGGCCACGATGATCCTCCACGGCCTGCGGGAGTACGTGGAGCAAACGGACGACTTCCCCTTCGTCCTGGTCGCGCCCCAGTGCCCGCCGGATTCCTGGTGGGAGGACGAGATTGAGGCCCTGGACGCGCTGCTGGACGAGTTGCTGGCAAAGTACGCCCTGGATGCGGAGCGGGTCTATCTGACGGGGATCAGCATGGGGGGCTACGGCACCTGGCGGTTCGTCCTCCGGCACCCGGAGCGCTTTGCGGCCATCGCGCCGGTTTGCGGCGGCGGCATCCCTGCGCTGACCGGTGTGTTCAAAGAGGTGCCGGTGTGGGCCTTTCATGGGGCCAAAGACACTTCCGTGCCATTGTCAGCCTCGGAGAGCATGGTGAGCGCGCTGCAAGCCCGCGGTGGCGATGCCCGCCTCTCCGTCTTTCCCGACGGCGACCACCATCTCTGGAATGAAGCGTACAAGAACCCGGAACTGTACGCGTGGTTTCTGAGACATAGGCGGCGAGGGCGCACGTAAACTGCAAATCGGAGATCAACTATGAACAATCCAGGCCGGCGACGCCCTTTGCGCATCATCAACAGCGTGGCCCCCATCCGCATCTGCGACAACGGCGGCTGGACCGATACCTGGTTTGCCGGGCACGGCAAGGTCTTCAACATCGGCGTTTACCCCTATGCGGAGGTGCAGATAGAGGTCTTCCCCTACGAGGGAGAAGACAACCGCATCGTCATCAACGCCGAGAACTACGGCGAGCGCTACGCGCTGCACCCGGAACGGACCGGCTGGGACCGGCACCCGCTCCTGGAAGCCGCGATTGAGTGCATGGGTGTCCCCGACGACATGGCCTTCCAGGTGACGATCTTCTCCGATGCGCCCGCTGGCGCGTCCACCGGCACCTCCGCAGCGGTCACCGTCGCCCTGATCGGCGCGCTGGATCGCCTGACGCCCGGCCACCTGACCCCCCACGAGGTGGCCGCCACCGCACACTCGGTGGAGACCGACATGCTGCATTTGCAGAGCGGCATCCAGGACCAACTCTGCTCCGCCTACGGGGGCATCAATTATATTGAGATGTTTCAGTTCCCCCACGCCTCCGTGTCGCAGATCCAGGTGCCCAACGCCATCTGGTGGGAACTGGAGCGGCGGCTGGTGCTGATCTACCTGGGCAAATCGCACAGTTCGTCGCAGGTGCACGAGAAGGTCATCCGGCAGTTGGAGGACGCGGGGCCCGACTGCCTGCAACTGAATGACCTGCGGGTGACGGCGGAACGCTCGCGCGATGCCGTCTATGCCGGTGATTTCGTCGCCTTGGGGGAGGCGATGGTCGCCAACACGGAGGCCCAGGGGCGGCTCCACCCCGACCTGATCGGGCCGGAGGCGCGGCGCGTGATTGAGATCGCCCGCGCGCACAACGCCCTCGGCTGGAAGGTCAACGGCGCGGGCGGCGAAGGGGGATCGGTCACGCTCCTCTGCGGCTCGTTGTCATACACGAAGCGGGCGATGATGCGGGAGATTGAGCAGGAAAACCCGCTCTTCCGCAGCATCCCCATCTACCTGAGCCGCTACGGTCTGCGCGTTTGGGAGCGCGCGCTGGAGGAGAACGGGGAGTAGAGGCTGACAAGGGTAGGTACTTCTGTGAGTGACCTACTGTAAGAGTTTGATCGCCCCTCACCCTTCCCTCTCCCCGGAGGGGAGAGGGTTGAGGAGCGCCTGCTCCCTCTCCCCATTGGGGACAGGGCTGGGGTGAGGGGGAATGGTACTCCTGCGGTCACTCTCTGATGAAAATACCTTCGCCTCGCGGTCGGGCCCGCCGCGAGGAGTCGTTTTCGGTTTGTTGAGGAGAGTCACCCATGTTTCGGCACTTAATCTTTGCCGTTGTCTTGGCGTTGGCGTTAATGGGGGCTGCCTTCGGGCTCCTTTCCTTCATAGGCCAATCGGGGGCCTACGCCGCGCCCGCAGAGTTCCGCGTCTGCAATACCACCGCGGGCTTCTCGGCCACCATCCAATCGGCGGTGGATGCCGCGCTGCCAGGAGACATCATCAAGGTCGCCCGCGGGGTTTATACCGAGACCCAACCGACCCCCGGCTTCACCTACAACCTCTTCATCACCAAGACCGTTCACCTCTTCGGCGGCTACACCTGCAACGACTGGACGACGCGCAACTACACCGCCAACGTCACCACGATTCGCCCTGCGGACCCGACCTTCGCGGTCGTCACCATCCAGGGTTCATTTGCCAACACCGCCGCGGCCACGCCGACGCTGGACGGCTTCACTATCACGGGCGCGCGCAGCGATAACCACGGCGGCGGCCTGCGCATGCACGATAGCAACGCGCTCATCCGCAACAACGTCATTACTGGCAACGTAGCCTACTTCCTCGGCGGCGGCGTCTGGGTGCAGCGGGGCGCGCCTCGCTTTGAGAACAACCGCATCGCCAACAATCTGGTTACGCCGAGCGGCACGGCGTACGGCGGCGGCATTGAACTGGAAGGGACGCGGGCGACGCTGGTCGGCAACGTCATCGCCGGCAACGTCGTCAGCAGCACCCAGGGCTACGGCGGCGGCGTAGCCATAGACGGCGGTGGGCCGGTGCTCCTTTCCGGCAACACGATCAGCGCCAACGCGGCGGCAAACCAGGCCGGGGAGGCGACAGAGCGCGGTTACGGGGGCGGCGTTTCGGTGTTCAACGCGCCGGTCACCCTGAGCAACAACGTCATTCAGGGTAACACCGCGAATTTGGTCACGTTGGGTTTCGGTGGCGGGGTCTATATCAACGGCGCGGCCTTCACCCTGACCGGCAACACGGTGATGAGCAACACCGGGGGTTTCTCACCGGGCAACGGGCCCTATCTGGCAGGCGGCGGCGTTTTCATTGAGACGAGCAGCGGTCTCCTGACCGGCAACGTTCTCACCGGCAACAGGGCCAACCGCAACACCATCTTCGGCAACGGCGGCGGGCTGGCCGCCTTTACCAGTACATTAAGCGTGCGGGGTGGGCAAATTCTCAACAACTCGGCCTCGCTGAATTGCGAGGGCTACGGCGGCGGCCTGTATGCTTATTCCAGCCGCGTCACGATAGATACGACGCGGGTGGAGAACAACTGCGCCGCAAACACGCCGTTCTATGGCCTGGGCGGCGGGCTGGCCTTCATCAGCAGCCCTTACACGCTGACCAATATGCTCATTGTCAGAAACTTTTCCTTCGGCAATGACACGGCGGTAGGCGGCCTCTACGCGGGCGCGAACAGCCCCGGCGTCGTCGTCAACAATACGATGGCGAACAACCGGGGGCAGGGCATCCGCGTTGGCTCGCCCCTCACCCTGACCAACAACATCATCATGAGCCACACCACGGGCGTCAGCCTCACCGCCGCCGTGCCGGTCAGCGTCACCTACAACGACTTTTATGCCAACACGACGAATCAGCGCGGCTTCTCCCTGGACGTCACCAACATCGTCATCAACCCCCAACTCAACGCCAACCACCGCCTCCTCCCCAGCTCGCCGTTGCTGGACGCGGGCACTCGCACCAACGCGCCTGACCACGATGTGGACGGCCAACCGCGCATCATGGCCGGGCCATCCGGCTTCTTCCGGGTGGACATCGGTGCAGACGAGGGCACAGGCCCCCCACAGACTGTGCGCAACCTGGGCACAAATCCTGCCGACTTTACCCTTATCGGCCCCGGCAATCCCCAGGATAACCCCGACTCCACCGGCCCTGACGACTTCATCGGCTACGCGATGCTGGGCGCAAACGTCAACGGCGATGGCCTCCACGACCTGATCGTGGGCGCGCCCAACCTCTCCGACGATTTTGAGGGCGCGGTCAACGATAGCGGGCGGATCTTCGCGCTCTACAATAACCGGACGCGGCGGCTCGGCGTCTATGACCTTTACACCGGCACTGCCAACCTGGAGGTGCGCTCCTGGCTCCATCAGCAGCACATCGGCCAGGCCTTCGCCGCGAACGACATGGACGGCGACGGCCTGCGAGATCTGATCATCGGCTCGCAGGGAGGGGACGATAACGGGAAGCCGGTCACCGGCACCGTCTTTATCTTCAAAGGCGGGCCGGGGCTGGCGGGAACCCGCACCCTCTCGCCGACCATGCAGGCCAACTGGCGCATCCGCTCAAAGGAATCTACCCAGACCTTCGCCGGGCGCAACGCGCTGGCGGTCGGGCAATTGACCGTAGGCGGGAGCCCGGCGGACCTGGCTGTGGGCGAGGCGTTGGCTACCGGCCCCGGCAATCGGGCGGAGGCCGGCGCGGTCTATGTCTTTTTCGGCAGTACCGGTTTACCGGCCCTGTGGGACTTGCGCGTCCTCTCCGCCAGCCTGACGATCTATGGCCCGGCAGCCAATGACCAACTGGGCATGGTCGCCATCGCCGAAGTAAACGCCGACAACCAGCCCGATCTCGTGGTGCGCTCGCAGAAGACGGCCTACGTCTTCTTCGGCCCGCTGGCCGCGGGCGCGCACGACCTGGCAACCACGCCCGCCGACGCCACCATCACCGACCTGGGTAACGGCCTCCTGGCCGCGGGCGACGTGGATGGTGACGGCCGCGCCGACCTGGTGATAGGCAGCGGCGGCGAGGTGGAGATCGTGCGCGGGGCGAATCTCACGGGGACGAAAACGCTGGCGCAGGCGTCGTGGGCGCGCTTCACTGGCGGGAATGCAGCGGTGGGCTTTTCGGCGTTGCAGGCAATGGATTGGAACGGGGATAGCAAGGCAGAAGTCGTCATCGGCGAGCGGTCAAAGGGGCGCGTCCTGGTTATCTTTGGCAGCACGACGCTGACCGGCACGGCGAATCTCCTTGACCGCGCCGCGTGGATCATCAACGGAGAAAATCCCCAAGACCTGTTCGGTTATTCCCTGGGGAGCGGCGACCTGGACGCCGACGGCACACTGGACTTGATCCTCGGCACTCGCAAGCACGAGGTGCAGAATCATCCCAATAACTTTAAGGACGCCGGCGCGGTCTATGTGCTGTACGGCGCGAGGGGTGTCTCGCCTTTCCCGACGCCAACGCCCACGCCGACCCCCGCGGTGACCGCGACGCCCACGCGCGCGCCAACCGTCACGCCAACCCGGACACCGACGCGCCCGCCCAAGCAGGAGTATTTGCCGTTGGTATTGCGCAGGAGGTGAGGGATGCTCATTCCCTCTCCCAACGGGAGAGGAGCCGGGGGTGAGGGGGGGAGTCTTGCCACCAACACTCGCTCTCCAGCCTACTCTGCCTCTCCCCAGAGGCGGGCCCAGAAGCCCTTCTTTTTTGGGTTTTGGGAGGGAGGAACGGCAGCCGCCTCCGCGGGCGGCTCTACTTCGGGGGACGCGGGCGTGGCCAGCACCGCTTCCAACGTCTGCAAGCGGGCCTCAAATGTTTCGCGGTCGGCCTCGCTGTGCCGCTTGACTTCGGATAACTCGCGTTCCAACTCCAACATCCGGTCTCGCAATTTGGCGTTCTCAGACTTCAGGTTGAAGTTGTCCTGAATCACCACGCCCATCAGGTCGCGGTTCGTCTGCTGGCTGTTCAGCACCGCTTGCTGGCTCTGGGCCACCGTGTGCAGCGTATCGGCCAGGACAGCCACCGCAGGCGAGAGGGCGGGCCGGTCGTCGCCAGTGGTGACGAGAGCGAAGTCCCGCGCAGCGGGATAAACGTCGCCTTCCGGCTTGGGGCCCACGCGCAAAGCCTCCAGCCGCTTTTCAACCTGTTGATAGTTGAAGCCTTCGGCCAGGAGCCCCTTGATGTTCAGGAGCGACTCCAAGTCGTCGTTGGTGTAGCGGCGTTGCGCACTCTGTCCGTCGTCCGACGCAGACGGGTCGGGCTGAGGAGAGGAAAGAAAACGGGCAAACTGGCGCGTCCAACGGCGCAAGGTTGCCGCGGAGATACCCAGTTCGGCGGCGACTTCGGCCGGGCGGCGTGCTGACTCTTCAGTCATTTGTCGTTGTCCTCAATCACGCGAAAGGTTGTGTCAATGACCTCGCCGGACGTGTCGCCGGGCGCGGCGCGATGCTCTTCGGCATCCATTCCCATCTCGTGCTGGCGCACCACGTCGGGCGGGCAGAACGCGATGAAGGCGCGCAGAGCAATAACGACTACGGCCAGGTCATCCAACTGGCCGAGCAGCGGGATCAAATCGGGCGCGACGTCTATCGGAAAGAGGAGATAGACGAGCGCGAGCCCAGGGATGGTCAACCTGGTCAGGATAGAAACGCGCGAGTCGTTCATGAGTCGCCAGGCCAACCGCAGGCTGCGCACGATCTCGGCTATCATCCCGATACGGCGAACGTTAGACATCCATGACCTCGGCGGGGCACGGTTCCGGGTGCCCGCTGCCAGATTATACCTTGCTCTGCCCCTTCGCGCAAACGGGTGAGTTGATCGTTGGGGGCTAAAAAAGAAGCATGACCGCCCTCATAGGCGGTCATGCTTATCTGCGTATTATTCGGTTATCCCAAGTAGTCCCGCAGTTTGCGGCTGCGGCTGGGGTGGCGCAGGCGGCCCAGCGCCTGGGCCTCAATCTGGCGGATGCGCTCGCGCGTGACGCCGAACTTCCGCCCGACCTCCTCTAGCGTGTAGGAGTAGCCGTCCACCAGGCCGAAGCGCAGTTGCAGGATGCGCACCTCGCGCGGGGTGAGCGACTGAAAGATCTCGTCAATCACTTCCCGCAGCAACCGTTGCGAGGCCGCGTCGGTGGGCGACATCGCCTCTTCGTCTTCAATGAAGTCGCCCAGGTAGGAATCCTCTTCCTCGCCGACGGGCATCTCCAGGCTCAGGGGCCGCTGCGAGACGCGGATAATCTGCTCCACCTTGCGCGGCGTGACGCCGAGTTCGTCGGCGATCTCGTCGGAGGTGGGGTCGCGGCCCAATTCCTGCACCAATTGGCGCGAAGCGCGCGTCAGCCGGTTGATCTGCTCGTACATGTGCACCGGCACACGGATGGTGCGCCCCTGATCCGCGATGGCACGCGTCACCGCCTGGCGAATCCACCAGGTGGCGTAGGTGCTGAACTTGAAGCCGCGCCGGAAGTCAAACTTCTTGACCGCGCGGATCAGGCCGATGTTCCCTTCCTGGATGAGATCTAGGAAGGGAACACCGCGGCCCACGTACTTTTTAGCGACGCTGACCACCAGGCGCGAGTTCGCCTTGATGAGATGTTCCTGGGCGGCCTGCCCATCTTTGACCTGCGCCAGGAGTTGCTCCCGCTCCACAGCATCTTCTTCACCCTTAGAGAGTTGGCGACGCGCGAGACGCCCACGCTCCATCCGTTGAGCCAGTTCCACTTCCTGTTCGGCGGTGAGCAAGGGCACGCGGCCAATCTCTTTGAGATAAAGGCTGATGGAATCGTCTATCTCTATTTGGCTCAGGTCAATTTCATCGGGCGATTCTTCCTGGTTTTCTGCTCCTTCCTGCGCGGCTGCTTCTATCTCCTCCTGCTGACCAACTTCTATGCCATGCTCAAAGAAAGTGGCAAAGAGGTCTTCAAGTTGTTCCATATTGGACTCTGCCTCTGGGAAGATCTGCAGCACGTCTTCGTAAGTGACATAGCCCTGTGATTTCCCAATAGATAACAGTCTTTCTATCTCCTCTTTATGGTTCTCTTGCGGAGATACCAGCCTTCCTTCATCTACTACCAACTGTATCATCTCCCTTCGCGCCGGTCACCACCTGTACCGGCGACAATGCCTACCAAATGGCGTGCAAATGCCCCGCCAGCACGACAAGTTCGCTATAGCGGGGTAAGTTATGTCAAAATGTACGCCTCTGGTCGTTGTAATGCCTTGTCAGAGTTAATGTATCATAAAATCAAGCAATCCGCAATAGGAGAGAGTGACAGAAATCACAAATTATATTGCTAATCCCTATGGCGACGGCGTACTCGTAGGCGTTGCTGTGGGCGAAACGACGGGGAGCGGCGTGCCGGTCGCGCCCGGCGTTGGCGTGGGAGTCGGCGTTGGCTTGGCCGGCGGGCTTTCCACCAGATTGCGCAAGTCGTCGCCCACATAAGCCGCAATCAAATAGACGGTTTCACTCCCTTCTCGCTTGGCGTAGTAAGATGACCCGTCCGGGTTCTGATCCCCCAGATAGATCGTATGCCGCACCTGTCCCGCTCCCTCCACTATCACCGACCAGGAGGGCGAAGCCAGACCATAGGCGGCCAAATCTGTTACGCCGGTCAGGACCCGGTTTGCCGTGATGTAAGAAATGGTACTAAGGACGTTGTTCGCCCGTACCGGGTCTGCCTCCTGTGGCCCGCTAACGGTAGGTGTCATCGCTACGGTAGTGTCCATCTGCCAGGGCCCTTTCGCATCTGCGCGGCTCAGACGGGTCAAGCCGGGTAGCCCCTGGACGGTGATGGTCAGCACCTGCGCCGAATCTATGGTCAGAACCGGCTCTACCGCGGGCACGGCGGTAGCCAGATTTGGCGGCTGGCTCTGTGGCCGCCCCTCCGTGTAATAGACATAACCACCCACTATGATTAGGACGACGAGGAGAATAGAAGTGTTCCGAAGTTTCATGGCTATCGCCGGTTCCACCACACGATGCAGCCCGCCAACAGGACGGCTAACGGCAGGATGATGACGGTGGAGTAGAAGAGGAGGCTCTTATCGCTGTCCGTCAACGGGCGGATGGTACGCTGTTCCGGCGATTTCGGGCCGATGGCGATGAGCGACTCTTCCTCGGCCAGCCAGTTGATGGCATTGCGGAAGAGATCGGGGTTGCCGACTGTGCCGCGCACGGACAGAGCATTATCGCTGGCAAAATCTGAATCACCGAAGGCGACGAGACGGCCCGACTTCTCTTCCGTCTTCTCCACGGCGACGGCCAGGACGAGCGGCCCTTTGCTGTCCTTCGCCGGATCCAGGCTGGCTTGTGGATTCTGTAAGTCCGTTTCGCCCCACGCGTTCGCGCTCGTCTGGATGAGGGTCGTGACGGTGGTATCGGTGAGGGAAAGGGTCGCGCTGATGGAACGGGCCAGGGGAAAGAAGGTGCTTAAGCCACCCAGGTCTTTGGTAATGGTGTGGAAGTTGTAGCGCGAGACCAAGGGCGTGGCGACATCCCCATAGAAAGAAGAGGCGGGATCAATGATCGCGTCGTTGCGCAGGGTTACTCCCCAACGGGCCAGCACGTCGTCCAGGCCCGTGTCCACGGTGGGATCGGCCAGCACCATCACCTTCCCGCCCTCATCCAGATATTTACCCAGACGATCAGCCTCTTGGGGTGCAAAGGGGCCGGTCGGCCCGGCGACGACGATAGCGGCCACGTCGGAGGGGAGGGTATCGGTAACCGTGGCGAGGTTCAGAGTTTTGACTAGGTAATTGTCTCGCTCCAAGATGGTCTTGATCTGCGAGTAGTTATCTGGGTCGGAGTTCTCCGGGTCCCGCTCGCCGTGGCCTGTGGTGAAGTAAATCGTCTTCTGCACGTCGCGCGAGACTTTGAGGATGTTGCTGGTGATGTCTTGCTCGTCAATGGCAAAACTTTCCTGCTTCTTGTCACCCCGCTGGAAGACGAGGACGCCGCTGGAGGAGATGCCCAGTTGCCGTGCCAATCCGGGTTTCTGGTCAGGGTCCACGAACTCTACTTGCAAGAGATTCGTGTGGTAGCGGTATTCCTGGAGCAGATCCTCAACCTGTTGCCGTTGGCTGCCCTGCTCAGGAACGTAGAAGCCGGTGATCTTGATCGGTTCCGTCAGGCCCTTGAGCACGGCGATGGTCTGGGGCGATAGAGAGAACTGCTTATTCTGGGTCAGGTCCCAGCGTTTGTGGTTGTTGTTGCTCCACACATTGACGAAGAAGAGAATGCCCAGGAGAGCCAGGGTCATGACCAGGGCATTGCTGCCGTAGCGGGTTTGCCGCCGGACAAAGACGGCGCGCACCGTCTCCGGGCTCAGATAGACGAAGAGAACGACTAACACCACGCCCAGGACGAGGAGAAATTGGGGCAGCCATTTCGGTTGGCTTCCCAACTGCCAGGCCAGGAAACTAAGGATGAGCACCGTGATGCCGATCCAGCCGATACCGGAGGCCGAGGCTTTGAGTTGTTCTCGCCAGTTGTTTTGCATCTCAGCGCCACCTCCGGCTTTCCAGGACGCGGGTTGCCAGGAAAAGAGCCGCGACCGTCACGCTCAGATAATAGACGATATTCTTCGTATCCACGATGCCGCGCGCCAGGTCAGAGAAGTGCGTGCCTAAGGCCAGGTACTGGAAGAAACCGCTGAGAGCCGGCCCGGCGAAGTCGCCGGCCGCGCCAATGAGCCAGAGAAGAAGTGTCAGACCGACGCCCAGCACCGCAGCCACGATCTGGTTCTGGGTCATGGCCGAAGTGAGGGTCCCCAGGGCTAGAAGCGTGCCGCCCAAGAGGATGATGCCCAGGTACCCTGTGACGATAGGAATGATGTCAGGGTCACCGTAGCGATTCAAAAGGATGGGATAGACCGCCGTGGGGATCAGCATGATGAGCCAGAAGACGAAGGCGGCGGTCCACTTGCCCAACACGACCTCCCAATCGCGCACGGGCGCGGTCAGGAGGAGTTCAATCGTGCCGCTGCGCTGCTCTTCGGCCAGAAGGCGCATGGAAAGGACCGGCGCGACGAAGATCAAGATGGTCGTCAGGTTGCTGAAGAGGTAACGCAGCGTCGCCTCGCGGCTGTAAAACAGGATCAGGGTGAAGAAATAGCCCGCGATGATGAGGAAGCCCGCGATCACGACGTAGGCCACGGGCGAGATAAAATAGGCGCTTAATTCGCGCCGGGCGATAGTCAGGGTGTTGCGCATAGGTTCTCTCTACTACTCCGTCGTCAGTTTCAGGAATATCTCTTCCAGACTCATGCCCACAGGGCGCAATTCCAGCAGAGGCCAGCCACGGGTTACCACCGCGCGGGCGAGGTCTGCGCGCCGGTCAGTGCCCAAAGCGCAGACTATCTCGTAGGCCCCGTCACCTTTCGGCTCAATCTCGGTGACGCCCGCGATATCGCTCAAAGCCTCTACCAGCCCATCGTGCTGGCCGCCTACCTGCAGGTAGATGCGCTCGCCGCCCTTGAGGCGTTCCTTCAGGCGTTCGGGGGTGTCTTCGGCGACAATCTGGCCCTCGTTGATGATGAGAACCCGGTTGCACACCTGGGACACTTCCGGCAGGATGTGGGTACTGAGAATGATGGTGTGCTCGCCGCCCAATTCCCGGATGAGGTCGCGTACCTCTATGATCTGCCGGGGGTCCAGGCCAATGGTCGGCTCGTCAAGAACGAGAACGCCGGGTTTGTGGAGGATGGCCTGCGCCAGGCCCACCCGCTGCCGGAAGCCTTTGGAGAGCTTGCCGATCTGGGTGTCGGCCCGATCTTCCAGATGTAACCGCTCCATGACCTCGGCCAGGCGTTCGCGCCGGTCAGGGATGTGGCGAAGCCTCCCGACGAAATCCAGATAGCCCGCGACGCTCATCTCCGGGTAGAGGGGAACCGTCTCCGGCAGGTAGCCGATGTTGCGCCGCGCCTCAATGGAGTCGGTGAAGACATCGTGGCCGGCGATGCGCACGCTGCCGGCGCTGGGGGGCATGTAGCCGGTAATGATCCGCATCGTCGTCGTCTTGCCGGCACCGTTAGGCCCCAGGAAACCCAGGATTTCACCTGCCTGCACCTCAAAGGTCACGTCCTGGATCGCGACCAGGTCGCCGTAGGTTTTGGTGAGCCCTTGCGCTTGTATCATGGCTTGTCCGCTTCCGGCATCTCCTTGCACTCTGGTAAGATCAAGAGCATATCTGTTTTGCTACGAAGTCGCTTATGAAGTAAATCGTAAAACGTAAATCTTTATAACAGATTGAGATTAAATGCGCATTAAAAGACTGCGAGCCTGAGATGAATGTCAAATCGGCTGGGCCGGTGTCTTGAAGTCGTAGATGCCGTCGTCCAGCGGCCAGCGTCGCCCGCAGCCCTGGCAGGTGAGACCGTCCGGATCGGGGGCGAGGGCCTGGCTATGGCAGATGGGGCAGCGAAAGAGGCTGGCGATCTCACGGGCTTCCTTGGCCGGGGCGCGGGCCCGGAGGAAGACGCTGGGCGTGAGTTTGAGCCAACGACCCAGCGGCTGCAAGAGCCGGTCAAGCGCAGCCAGGCGGTCCGCACCTACGGCCCGCTTGAGGGCGGGGCTGCGAAACCAGGAGACGGCGCGTTCTTCCTCAATGGTCAATCCGGCCGCCTGCAGCCGCGCGGCCATCCACGCGGGATGGAAGTTGAAATTGAGAGGGACAAACTCGTAGGGTTGCTGGTTGAAAGGGCTCCACGCCTGGCTCCGCAGGAGATAACGACCGATGGCCTTGAGATGGCGTTTGCTGGCGAACTCCATGACCAGCGCGCCGCGGCTTCTGAGGACACGGGTCAGTTCCGCCAGGGCACGGGGCACATCCTGGACGTGGTGAATAACCCGCACGAGGGCGAGGGTTTCTACCGCCTGGTCGGCCAGAGGAAGATCGTAAATGTTGCCCGCAACGTAGAGGTAGCGAGGATCGCGCCCCAGCCGGGCCTGGGCTTCCCGCAAGATGGATTTGGAATAATCCAGGAGAATGACTTCCTGGTGGTCTTTATACAGGTCGGCCAGGCGACCGAACCCGGCGCCGATCTCCACGAGGCGTTGGCCGCCGGTCGGGAGGAGGGATCGTAAGGCAATGCGCTCAACCAGGTCTTCGTATTCTCGCTGGTCGCCGCCCCAGAATTCGGTGCGGTAACTGGAACCTTCGTAGTCGCAAATGGGGAGCTGGGTCTCAGGAGGTGCAATCAAGTGTTTCATGTGAAACATCAAGGCCGTGACTTTACATAATACGAGC
>JADYZS010000170.1 GCA_020853075.1 Anaerolineae bacterium
CAATTTCGTCAATCCGACGACGGTCCTGGGCATGGCGCTCCAACGCTACGCGCCCGCGGTCAAGAGTTTTGCCCTCTGCGACGGCCACCACGAACCGTACAATACCCTGCGCTGGTGCAAAACGGTGGACATTCTGCCCCCGGAGGCAACGGCGGTTCCGCCGGAGATCTTCGCCAAACTGGACCTTGCCATCGGCGGCGTCAACCATTGTACCTGGCTCGTGCGCTTTCGCTACGACGGCCAGGATATGCTGCCGGTCTTTCACCGGAAACTGGAGGAATTGGCCCGCCGGGAGGAACGAGCCCCCGGCGAGCACTCCAAAGCCCGCTACAACCACGCCTACGCGCTCCAACTCTTTGACCTCTACGGCGCATATCCGACAGCCGTCAGCCATACGAAAGAATACGTCCCCTTTTTCCAGGGATACGGCGTGGCGTCGGTCGTTCCGGAGCCGATTCAACTTTTTGACGCCGCTGCGCGGGCGCGAGCGATGGCCGAAGCCTGGCAGGTGACCGAACGATACGCGTCGGGTGAACTGAGCGCCGAGCAATTCCTGCAACAGATAGGCAACGACCACGCCAGCGACATTATTGAGGGGATGTGGGGTAACCTGGGCAAGCAGTTCTACATCAACACCACGAATGGGGGCGCGGTCACCAACTTGCCGGACGATGCCTTCCTGGAGCTGCGTTGCGACATTGACATGCGCGGCCCGCGCCCGCAGCCTTTTGGTTCGTTCCCCAGGGGACTCCTGGCCCTTCAGCACCAGATACTGGATACCCACGAATTGACGGCAGAAGCCGCCGTCACCGGCAACCGGGCCGTGCTGCGCCGCGCTATGCTGACCGATCCTCTCTGCAACAACATCGGCGACGCCGACAACTGCATCGCCGACCTGCTGGCGGCGGAGCGCGAGGTCCTGCCTGCCTATTGGTATCAGTCGTGAGGCTGATGATGGCTGCCACCAGCAAAAGAAAAAGCCCGCCGCAAGGCGGGCTTCTTTATCTTGGGATGCTATCTCTTGTGGACCGGCTCCTCTTCCAGCACCGGGATAGGGCCTGATGGCGGCGGGATGACGAACGGCTCCTCCGGCACCTCGCCCATCATCTCCAGTTCGCCTTGCAGGAACGCGCCCTCGTCCAGCAGGAACGAGGCGACCCTGACCTTGCCCCAGATGCGGCCACTCGCCAGGAGTTCCACCCGCTGTGCCTCAATGCTCCCCTTGAAAGCCCCGGCGACGGACACGGTACGCGCGCGGATGTCGGCCATGATCTTGGCCGACTCGCTGATCAGGACGTTGCCCAACGTCTCAATAGACCCGCCTTCCATCGTGCCATCCAGCCGGACGCTGCCATCACAGCGGATGTCGCCAGCGAGGGTCGCGCGGGGGCCGAGGATGACCTCAATCTGATCGGGCTCCGGACGTTTCTCTCTGCCGATTCCGAACACGCTCGTCTCCTTCGTATCAACAGACTGTTGACTGTCTTCAGGTCAGCGGATAGGTAATGGATTAGCGGATGGCCGTCACATCGCTATCATCATCCGTTAATCTGCTACGCCGCAGGCATCCGCTGACCCCACCGACACACCCTTTCGGGGGTCTGAGATAGCCATCTGGAATCCCCGGAAGCGTTATGAGCCGTTGCGCCTCCGCTCGCGGGCCTGCGCGATGGCCTGGCGTTCCTCATCGCCCAGATGCATAGCGTCCCAGGCGTGCAAAGCGCGGGCGTATATGCGCGTTCCATCCCGGCTATGAAGCGACGTGATGAGCGCACCGTCGCCGTGGGCATCGGTCAAAGCCAGGGTGAAACTCTGGTCACCGCCGGTGTTGGTAAAGGGGTTGAAGCGCACAATCCCCAGGTGCTGCAAGTCGTACTCCGAGGCGCGCTGCAACGCGTGCAAGGCTGAGTCCAGTTCCTCCATGCGCGCCATCGCCGCGCGCACCTGTTCCATCTGCTGCAGGAGAATCTGCTCCAGGCTGCTTCCCTTCGCGCCCTGGGTCAACCGCGCGTATATCACCTTCAGACGGCGCAGTTCGCTGAAGGTGACCACCTGCCAGATGGACAGGAGTAAAAGGAAGACCAAGAGGACAAGGAAGAGTGCCCCAGCGTTGGCTTGTAGGAGCGAGAAGAAATTGCTCAACGGCTTCTCCAGGGTCATTTCATTGTTCGGTTTAAGCGTTGTCCGTTGGATTTATCCGATGGCGGGTCCATCTGCATGAGAACAAACAGGCTCTACAGTCTCTCCTGGTCGTGTCAGAAAGGCTGCACGAGCGGTCCAACGGTGATCCCCTCGTGGATGCGGCGGATCGCGTCGGCCAGGAGCGGCCCTACCGAGACTACTTGCACCTTCTTGTGTTGTTTCTCCGGCGGCAGAGGGATCGTATTCGTAACAACTAGCTCTTTGATGATCGGGTTATCCAGTTTGGCGAGAGACTTGCCCACCAGCACCGGATGGGTGACAGCGAGGTAGATTTCCGGGCGGGCCCCGGCCTCTACCAGAGCAGGAAGTTCATCAATGATGCTTCCCCCCGCGATAACGTCATCAATGACGATGGGGATTCTATCTTTGATGTCGCCCACCACGTGGGTCACACGCACGCCTCCCCCATCTACGTGCCGCTTGTACATCAGAACCAGCGGCAGCCCTAGAAACTCGGCATATTTGCCCGCATGTTTGGCCCGGCCAACGTCGGGCGAGACGATGGTCGCGTTGCGGAAGCGCTCGCTGCGGAAGTGCTGCGCCAGCACCGGGATACCGGATAGGGGGTCCACCGGCACGGTAAAGAAGCCTTGAATGGCGGGCGCGTGGATGTCTATGTAGATGACGCGGGTGACGCCCAGGGTCTCCATCATCGTCGCCACCACGCGCGCGCTGATGGCCTCTCGCCCTCGCGACATCCGATCCTGCCGCGCGTAGGGGAAATAAGGCACAACCACGGTGATGCTGTGGGCCGAGGCACGGCGGAAGGCATCCACCAGGAGGAGCAATTCCATCAGGTGGTCGTTCACTGGCGCCGGGCAGGGCTGTATCAGGAAAATATCCTGGCTCCGCACCAGATCATCAATCATCACGTGCACTTCGGTGTCGGGGAACCTCTCAATGGAACAACGCCCCAGGCGCGTGCCTAAGATGGCCGCGATCTCCTCGGCCAAGGGGCGGTTGGCATTGCCGGCGAAAACGCGCAGTTGGTGTGTGAGCATATAGGGTCGCCTGGATGGCATTATATGCTAACCTGGCATAAGGGTCAAACAGAGGAGGGACGGTCAAAAAACCCTAAAGGTCTTCGTAGAGACGATCCGCCAGCTCGTCTCTACAGACCTTCAGGGCTTCTCCGAACCGACGCGACCTTATAGAATACTTATTGTTTCGTGTGCCCGTTCACTCCATTCGCGGTCTTCCCCCGCAGGTAGTCAATCATCGGCTGCGTGACCAGCGGCACCACGTCGCCGATCATGTGCGGCATCAGGTTGTCCATCACCTGGGGCATCAGCGCCGGCATCTGCTCGGCCATGTAATCCGGCATGGGGATGCGCTCGGCCACCCGCGCCAGCATCGTCGGCATCACTTTCGGCATCATCATCGGCAGGAGGCGAGGGAAGAGGATGGGGAACATCGGCTTCATCAGTTCCAGCGAACCGGGGACCTTGCCCATCAAGCGCATCATCGGCCCCATGCCGAAGGGCATGGCGTTAATCAACTCAGGCCACATCGTCCCCATGAGGTCGGCGAAGCCTTGCGGCGTCATCAAGGCGATCATCGCCTCAAAGACGGCCCACTGCCGGCGCACCTCCGGGTTCGGGTCGGGGAAGTCGTAGCCCAGGGCCGAGGAAGCGAAGCGTGCCAGGTCCACCACTTCCACCGGCACCTGCTTCTTATCGGCAGAGACCCGCAGTTGGAACTCGCAGCAGGGGCAGAGGGCCAGCACCTTCTCCGCGCCCGCCTCCACCGCCTCGTCCAGACGGATTTTGCCGATGTCGGCAGCCACCGGCGGCTCTTTGATAAGGGTCAACACGGAACCGCAGCAGTGAGAGTTCTGGTGGTGATGGCTCATCTCCACGAAATTGACGTTGGGGATTGCCTTGATGACGTCCCGGGGCGGCTCATAGACGCCGGAGACGCGCCCGATGTGGCAGGAATCGTGCCAGGTGACGGTCACAGGCTCCTTGCCGTTGGCCGGGAACTGGAACTCGCCCGCCTTGATTTTCTCCGAGACCAGTTCACTGTAATGCTTGGCGGTGATGCCGTACTCTATGCCGAGTTTCTTGGCCCAGGTCGGATAGGCGTGCCGCCACATCATGTCGCAGGCGGGGCAGGAACTGATGACCGTGTCGGCGCCAGCGTCTTTCACCGCCTGGATGTTCTGCTTCATCGTCTCCACAAAGAGGTCCCATTTACCGGCGACCAGCATCGGCGTGGCGCAGCAACTCTCCTTCTCGCCGAGGTAGGTGAAGTCCACACCAGCGGCATCCAGCAGGCGGACGCTCGCCATGCCGATGTCGTTTTCCACGTAACTGGCGGTGCAACCGGCGAAATAGACGTTCTTCGCTTTGTGCTCCGGCCCGTGCTTCGGCAGGAGGTCCTTCGGGAACCAAGCGGCGCGATCCTTGCGGTAGCCGGCCCAGATGTCGCCTTCCGCGCTGAGGGCCGCCGACATCATCTCAAAGGGCGGGAAGGTCATCCTCTTGTCTTCGTTGATGAGTTGGCCCCGCAGTTTCATCCACGAGGGCTCAATGGGGAGCGCGGCCGAGCAGCGGAGGTTGCACATCTCGCAGGTGGTGCAGACGAGCATCGTATCCACCATGAACTGATCCCAGTTCTCCCGACCCTCCATGTATTCCCGCAGCCAATACCATTTGCCGCGCGGCGTCTGGCTCTCCCAGCCGCGCCCGTAGAACTGGTCGCACTCATCTATGCAGTAGCCACATTGGGAGCAGGAGTAGGCATACCAGGCTACATCCGCCGGGATGTCACGCACCCTGTGCCGTGCCCGGGCGGGCACGCCAGGGCGAACGGCTGGCTTGGTAGGCCGCTCGCCGACCTGGGTGATGACGTAGTTGCCGAAGGGTCGGATCAGCGGCTCAAAGGTGCTGGCAAGGCCGAGGGCAATACCGGGGAGGCCGTTGCCGATGACCTTGCCGGGGTTCATGAGCCCTTTGGGGTCCACCTGCTTCTTGAAGGCGTCCATCCGGTTCATGCGGTCGCTGCCCAGCACCTGGCGCGCCTTCTTGCTGAAGTAGAGGCCGGTGCTGTATGGCCGCCCGCCGTGCTTCTCGGCGATCTTCATCAGCGTCATCACCAGGCCGAAGACGAAGTTATAACTGAACTTGCGCTGGTCGCTGGGGATGAAGCCCAGGATGACAACTTCTGGTTTGCCGCCTGCACCCCGGCGGATGATGACGCCTTCCTTGACCAGCGGCTGGTCTATCTTGCGTTCAATCTCCGTCATCACGTCGCCCAGGGCGCCCAACGGGATGACGACCTCGGCGGGAACCAGCGATGGCCCCAGGCGCTTGACGACCATCAGTTTGAAGCGGTTCTTCCACTCGTGCTCGGCGATGCGCTCGCTCAGGATTTCGGCCTCGCACGGCTTGAGGATCTCCGGCAGTTTGCCCATCACTGCCTCATGGTCTTTCTTACGGAAAGCCAGGGTCATGATGTAGGCGGCCGGCAGCAGCACCCGCTCCTCCACTGGATGGCCGTAGTGCTCCATGAGGGGGGCGCGGTTCTTCAGTTCGGCCATCTTGGGGTTGATGAAGACAAGAGACCAGATGGGGAGTTCGGCAGCAGCGATAGCCTCTACCAACTTCTGCAAGTCGTAAGGGTTAGGGCAGCCGATGCTTACGATGTCCAAATCCTCCAGCGGCTGCACCTTGAGGGTGAGTTGGCTGATAAAGCCGGTGATCCCTTCGGCATCGGCGATGACGTCCAACTCGTGGCCGGTGAACTCCCGCACCTCGCCGCTAGGCAGGACGACGCGCGCGCTGAGGACGTTCTCGCGATACCAACCGGCCTCGTAGGAGCCGATGCCCGCGCCGCCTTGGGCCAGCCAGCCGCCAGCAGTAGAGGATGGGTAACTGGTGGGGTAGAGGCGCAGGGTCAAGCCCTCCTTCGCCAGTTCCCTATCCAGTTTCTCCCACACGACGCCCGCCTCCACCGTCGCCGTCTGGGCCGCGGTGTCAATGTCAAGGACCCGCTTCAGGCGATAGAAATCAACGACGACGCCCTTCTTGACCGGGATGACACCGCCATAGCCGGACGAACCTTTGCCGCGCGGCGTCAATGGGACATCGTTGGCCGCCGCCCAGCGGACTAACTCCACCAGTTCCGCCTCGCTCTCCGGCTGCACGACGGCATCCGGCACGGTGTTGCCGATGAGCGGCTTGAAGAGGCTGGGCATGGCGGCGATGTCATGCCCGTACAGTTTGCGCTCCACTTTGCGGAACGATACGCGGCTGCCGAATTTGCCTTCCAGCCACGTCTTTTGCTGGGTGCCAACAGTGGTCATGTGCTTTCTCCCCTTGGGAATCATGTATTTGTATCTGGAAGATGGAGTCAGCGGATGGGCGTCCCGTAGAGACATATATCCGTTAATCCGCTACACCGAAGGCATCCGCTGAACCGCTACCCATCCGCTGATATGGTGATAATCCGCAGTTATGAGTTAATCCCTATGCTGGGTGCGGCCCATCCAGAACTTCCGCGAGGGCAGCGTTCACTGCTAGGCTCTCGGCCAGCACCTGCCGCAGCAGGTCCAAAGCCGTGATGACGCGGCGGTCGGCCAGCGAATAGACGACGTTGGCGCCCTGCCGCTCGGCGTGGGCCAAGCGATGGTCGCGCAGGGTCTTCAGATGGCGAGATACGGAGGATTGCGGCAGATTCAAGAGCGCGGTCAATTCGCTGACGTTGTGGGGCTGGTCTGCCAGTTCGTAGAGAATGGCGATGCGGGTCGGGTCAGAGAGGGCGCTGCACACGCTGGCGTGCAGGTGCTGCAACTCCTGGGCCAGCCTCGCCCGTTCGTCGGCTTGCATGATCCGTCTCCTTGTGCGCTGGTGGATATGAGCATATCCGGTATTCCGCATATTCTCATATCATTGTGAATAATACCACTAGTCCAGTGGCGTGAGTATGATTTGCGTCATATTGCACGAGACTCG
>JADYZS010000171.1 GCA_020853075.1 Anaerolineae bacterium
CCTGATGCTGCCGCTGCTAGCCTGTTCCCTCCCTATCCGTCGCCAGGAGACGCGCCAGGTGCCTCCTACCGTCGTCATCAGCGAGCAAGCAGCAGAGAGTTTTGAGAAGAAGATTGAGAGCGCCCAGAACGCCACAGAGAGCAACAGGTACACGCTCCGCGTGACCGACGAGGAGATCACCTCTTACCTCAATCTCCGGCTGCAAGAACAACAAGCCGCCGACGTCCCCATCCGGGAGCCGCGCGTCTGGTTCACCGATGGCAAGATGTACCTGAGCGGCAAGGTGCAACTGGAATCGCCGAAGGTGAGCGGTCAGGGCCTCGTCGCCGCCGTTCCCAAGGTGGTGGATGGGCGAGTGCAAGTAGAAATCAGCCGCGCCTCCGTAGGCCCCGTGCCCGTGCCTCGGCCCCTTCTACAGCAGATCACCACGTACGTCAATGACCAGCTCGCACAAGTGGTGAGCGGAGTCAAGGTAGAGAGAATTGAGATTCTGGAAGGCGAACTCCTTATTGAGGCGACCCAGGAATAGATAAGGTCGGCTGCACTTCCGGGTAGGGCGCATGGCGGATGCGCACCTCAATCTTGCCCGCCTTCAGCCCCATATCCTGCTCAATGATCTTGTGCGACAGGTTGATGACTTCGTCCGTCTTGACGGGCACAACGATCTCCGGGCTCGTCTCCAGGTCCAACTTCACGTCCACCACGCCGCCGCGACCGGAGACCCTGGGCGTCACGCTCACCACCTCTGGGAGTTGGTCAATGTGCCATGCCAGACGGCGGGCCACCGAATCGGTTGTCAGGTGAACCTTCCCTCCCGTCTGCGTCGTCAGAGGAACTGTGCGTACGCCGGGGCGTCGCACCTCCAAGAGAGTAAGCCCTCCAAATACGATAGCCGATAGGATAACGACAACCACCCGCCCCAAGATGTAGAGAGCGCGGCTCTGATCCTCCGTCTGCTGGAGGGTAGCGATGCTCCAATCCATGCTGTCGCGCAGGCCTTCCAAGATGGATAGCGGATAGACGGCGACAAGAATGATGCCTAGCAGGAGCGCAAGGAAGAGCAAGATGGCGATGATCCGATTGAGGATGTTCATACGACCTCCTATGTGCTCGCGCGGGGGTTCGTGCCTTCACATTATACACTACCTTGCCAGGAACGTCTAGGCGCAGACAGGGCCCTGTCAAAGTCCGCCATCGTATGAAATCCGATGGCTAAACATTTATGTTAAGCCCGCTCTGCGGGCTTCCTAGCCTGGTTGCCGTCGGTTTCAACCGACGGTGAACGCCTCAGAGGGATGAGATTGGCTCCTCTGCGCTCTGCTTCATGACTTTGACAGGGTCCTACCCAGCAGTTCGTATGAAGTTTCTGCGGCTGCAAAAACAAAGGGGCGTTGCAGGCAACGCCCTTAATAATGTCATCTCGCGCCTTCGTGGTCAGGTCTTCCGCTGCCGGATAATCTCAGCCAAAGCACGGAGAGCCTGATTGACGGATTCTGAATCAGGAAAGACCTCGGCTACATCTGGCGCGAGCACGACCACGTTGCTTCCTTCTGCGTAACGCTCTGCATACTTGCCCCGTACACCTGTGTTGAAGTTATATACGTCTGGCGATTCTGGTGTGCGGTCAGACTGCCACGCCCGCTGCACGCAGCGAGCAATGGTTCCAGTTTGCGATTCGCCCCAGAGGTTGGCAAGTTCACGCATCTGGCGATGGGTTTCCGGGGTGAGGGTGAACGCATATTTTTTGAGTGGTGGTTGGTTGGTCTTAGGCATTGTGACTACCTCCAGTTGGGAAGGACTGCCTGGATGTTTTTCGGCGTATCATCCATCGCCTTAATCAATTTGAAAACGGTGTCAGAACAGCCATTCACGAATAAGAAGCACGAATACACGAATCTATGGGCGTCACGAACCCATTCTTGTATTCGTGCCAAGATTCGTGAATGGCCCGCAATCCATTTTCATAGGCGGTGGTGTGCCGATGGTTCATGACTACCCCGTGGTTTATTCTTCTTGCCTTACCGCGGCCCTCTCTCCCCCATCCCCTGCTTGGTGAGCAACCCATATAAATCGGGGCGGCGGGCGGCATGGCGCATCGTCCTGACATCCCGGATGTCGGAGCCATAGACGTCGTCCAGCACGTCCATCAACTGTGGCCTGTCCAGGTCTATCGTGGCGATGGCGATCCCTTCAATGTGCCCGGCATCGGCGATAAACGTGCCGTCGCGCCCGATGATACAACTGCGCCCAAAGAGCATCCCCGGCTTCCAGGCGCGGTTCGGGCTGACCCCAAAACTGGAACTGACCAGGAAGATCAGGTGGTCAATCGCCCGCGAGCGCATCTGGATTTCAAAGAAGATCTCGCTCGGCCCGCTCTGCCAGCGCGGATAGAAGAGGATATCCACGTCCTGCAAGTCGTAGATCTCTGCCACTTCGGGGAAGGCGCAATCCGCGCAGGTCATGATGCCGATGCGCCCGAAGTCCAGGTCAAAAACGGGGAAGGAGTCGCCCGCTTTGATCGTCGGAAACTCGTCGTATTCCTGGTCCGTCAGGTGAATCTTGTCGTAGCGGCCGATGATCTGGCCGCTGCGGTCAAAGATCAACGAGGAGTTGTGCAGGTGATCCTTATGCGGGTTGAGCACTGGCAGGATGACGTACATCCGGTGGCGGGCAGCGACCTCCGCCGTCTTGCGTTTGAGGTCGTCCAGTTCAGCCCCGATCTTCTGCGGGTATTGCTCTGGCGGCACCATGAAGATATTGATCAACTCCGGCAGGAGCGCGATGTCGGCTCCCTGCTTCCCGGCATCGTCCAGGAGTTCCAGGGAGCGCTGCAACATCTGCGCGTTGGAGAGGTCTTTATAAGGGTGCGGCGGTTGGATCGCCGCCGGGCGCACAAGGCGTGTCATCTGATTCCTCCATAAAACAATTCCTATGCAACGGCCTGCAGCAACGATTCCACAGGGCGCAACGTTTCCACCTGGCCGGATTCCATAGACTTCTCAGCCAGGACGAGGGCCTGCGTTACTTCCAGTGTATGCTCTAGCGGGACTGCTTCATGCCCCGTCTCAATCATCTTAAAGAAGGCGGCCAACTTGTGAGAGTAGCAGCCTTTGCCCACCGGCTTGCAGTCGGCCCAGTTCATCAGGCCGTACACCCGGATGCCATAATGAAGCCCCAGGTAGGGCGGCACATTATAGTCAGTAGGCCAGAGGATGCGGGGAGAGGGATCAGGTTCGCCCGCGGGAAAGTCGGTATCCTTATCGTCGCAGGCCATCATCACGGTCGCCAGGCGGCCATCCTGCCAGCGGAAAACCACGCCGTGGACGCTGGGGAGAGCGGTTCCCTTCAGGACGAGAGGTGCGTGGCTGGAGAGGGTGACGACCGACTCAAGTCCCGGCCCGAAGGCGGTGTGCAATGCCTCTAGCATGTGAATCAGATACCATTTGAGGGTCGTTTTGCCAGTGCCGAGGATGCAGACCGCGCCGAGGATTTTGCCCAACCCGCCGTCATCTATCACCTCTCTCAGCGCGATAACCTGGGTATCGTAGCGCATGGCCGAAGACGAGAGGAGCAAGGCTCCATTCGCCCGTGCCAACTGCACCATCTCAACGGCATCTTCCAGCATGTCGGCGCAG
>JADYZS010000172.1 GCA_020853075.1 Anaerolineae bacterium
AAGATGCGATCCTTGCCCCCGATGGACGGGAAGGGCACCATCTGCGGCGTGAAGTCTTTAGCGTTCTTATTGATGTCATCTATGATCCAGGTGCCGGTGTTGAGCATCGGAGCCTTGCCGGTAAAGAACGCCATATTGGAATCGTTGTATTCTACGGCGGTAACGTCTGGCATGAAGCAACCGGCCTTCAGCATGTCCACGAAGAAGAACTTGGTGGCCTTCACGATATCGGGTTGCGTCCACTTGCCCTGGTTCTCAAAGAAGAGTTTACCGGCGGCTTCTATGCCCAAGACGTTGTTGACCACCATGCCGAACTGGTGGAACGCTTGCCATCCTGGCCTGTCGCCATAGGCAAAGGGAATGTAGCCTTTCGCTTTGGCCTTGGCGCAGTACTCTAGGGTTTCCTGGTCGGTCTCAGGTACTTTCCAACCCTCTTTCTCAAACAGTTCCTTGTTGTAGAAAACACCCAGGAACTCCATCTCCAGCCCCAGGCCATAGAGTTTGCCGTTGGCGCTGGCGCGATCACGGGCCCACTTGAAGATCTTCGTATCCCAACCGTATTGCTTGGCATACTCGTCCAGAGGCAAGAGCACCTCTGCTTCTATGAGCTTACCGGCATAACCGGGGCCTGTGTCAAAGTAGATCAAGTCAGGGCCGGTGCCAGACACCAACGCGGTCTTGATGGTAGGATCGTTGAGTTGGATGATGTTATGTTCTATCTCAATGTTCGGGTGCTTGGCCATGTACTCTTTGTAGATCTTGTCGGCCAGCGGGCCATAGCCGGCTTCTGTGAACTGGTCAGCCACGACCAGTTTGATCTTTTCGGCCTTCGCGGGTGGCTTCGTCGGCGCAGTGGTAGGCGTGGCGGCCGGGGCGCAAGAGCCCACGACGAGAACCAACACGAGCCCGATCAGGATGCTGAACCGTCTGGGAAGCATACGAGTTTCCTCCTAACAGGCAAATGGCGGCTATCTGGTGCCGCATGAACGCCGTGCTCCACACGGCCTGCGAATGATACCCGACGTCAGTTTGGACGTGCGCCTCCCTTCTACCCAGGCCATGCTGGGGTCAGAGCAAAGTGGTGGATTTCTCCTTCACCTTCAGGAAGCGGGCATAGAACTCCTCCCAGCGTCGCCGCTCCTGCGGTGGATACTCTTTCAATTCAATTGAACTGCGAACGATCCCGCGCCCTTCATCCAGAGAGGCCACGTGCCCACGGGCTATCGCTTGCACCAAAACGTTACCTAACGTGGTTGCCTCGCTTGGCCCGGCCAACACCGTCTTACCGAGGGCATTCGCCGTGACCTGGCAAAGCAATTCATTGCGGGAACCGCCGCCGACCACGTTCACAACGGGCGCGAGGGGCCCCAGCGCATCTTCCATGCGATCCACGATCCAGCGATACTTGAGCGCGAGGCTCTCCAGGACACAACGCACCAGCGCGCCCTTGTCCGCGGGCGGCTCTTGGCCCGTGTTCTTACAGAAGTCGTTGATGCGGGACGGCATATCTCCTGGCGCCAGGAACGACTCGTGATCCGGCTCCACAACCGGGCCAAAGGGGCGCGCTTGCGCTCCCATGCGGGCCAATGTAGCATAATCGTATTCCTCACCCGCCTCGGCCCACGTCCGGCGAGATTCCTGGAGGAGCCAGAGGCCCATGACGTTCTTGCGGAACATATACTTGCCGCCGACGCCACTTTCATTGGTGAAGTTGTCTCGCAGAGTCTGGTCCGTGATTACCGGACGGTCAACCTCTGCGCCCACCGCCGACCAGGTTCCAGAACTGATATAGACCGCTCCCTGCTGGCTGGCGGGAACCGCTGCCACCGCGGAAGCCGTGTCGTGACTGGCCGGCGCGATGACCGGGACACCCGACAGGCCGACTTCTTCGGCCACAGAGGGGAGAAGCGGCCCTAAGACCGTGCCGGGTGGATAGATCTCCGGCAGGATGCGGATGGGCAAGGCCAGTCGCTCAAAGATCTCGCGCGACCAGGTGCGCTTGTGCGCATCAAAGAACTGAGTCGTGCTGGCATCGGTCAACTCGCACCCTTTGCGCCCGGTGAGCCAGTAGTTGAACAGGTCGGGCATCATCAGGAGCGTACCCGCATTTTCCATGCGCGCCGGCTGGAGCACCGCCGTAGCGTAGAGTTGGTAGAGCGTGTTCAGCGGCATAAACTGGATGCCGGTGTGCTGGAAGATTTCCTGGCGAGACATGCGCGCAAAAACCTTGTCCATCATCCCGCCCGTGCGCGGGTCGCGATAGCAGTAGGGATTCGCCAGGAGTTCGCCTTGCTTATCCAGGAGCGCGGAATCAACTCCCCAGGTGCTGAGGCCAATGCCGTCTATCTGGGGGACTTTGCGCGCGCCGAGACTCAGGCCGCGCTTGATCTCCTCAAACAGGCGGAGGACGTCCCAATAGAGGTGATCGTGAACGCGCACCGGCCCGTTGGCAAAGCGATGGATCTCTTCCAGGTGAAGCCGGCCTGCCTCCAGCCGGCTGATGACGGCGCGCCCACTTTCCGCGCCCAGGTCAAAGGCCAGAAATGTCGCAGTCGCTGCCATCTATTATCCTCCTCTATTAGTGGCCGCAGGTTGGGCCCGAACGCGCAATGGCGCGTGTTCTTTCAGCGACAAAGTCTTATTTTCCTTCTTCCGTTGTCGCGGTATAGATCCGCCCACGCTCGCGCGAAACGTGGACGTAGCCATAAAATGGAACCAGCGGGCCGACCATGCCCATGTGCGCCCGCAGCGCCAGCGGATCGGGCCGGTTCCCTAGGTTCTTCTCCAGCCACCTCAACATGCGTAACTCCAACTGGTCCAATCTTTCCGTCTCAATCTCTGCCAGGTTGTTGACCTCATCCGGATCGGCATTCAGGTTGTAGAGTTCCGCCGTGGGAGCCCCCTTGTACGGCCCGTTATCCACGCTCTTCAAGAGTTTCCAGCCATCGTTAGTGATGAGCGCACGCTTGCAGGTATAGAAACCCGTTTCCGTATAGACCTCCGGGTAACCCTCTTTCGTGTCACCCCGGATGAGGGGGAGCAGATTGATGCCGCTGTACGACTCCGGCACAGGGATCTCCAGGTAGTGAAGCACCGTTGCCGGAATATCAACATTCTGCACCATCGCCTCCACTCGCTTGATGCTGGCGCCGCGCGGATGACGTATAACCAAGGGGATGTGGACGACAGGCTCGTGGATATCCAGATGATCCCATAGCGCCTTGCCCAGGGGATGATCCTCGCCCAGGTTCTCCCCATGATCGGAGACCAGGACCACGAGCGTATCATCTGCGATCCCGTGGTTGTCTATGGCCTTCAGGAGATCGCCGATATGCTTGTCGGCGAAGGCGATGTTACTATCATATTGAGAGACGATGAACTCCCGCTCGGCACGGTCTTTGGGCGTCCCCTTATAGAACGGATTCTTGAAGCCATCGGGCAGGACGTACCGCTCCGGCGATGCTGGCTTCCCCCAGACCGATTCTACGTGGGGATCCCAGTAATGGACAAAGAGGAAGAACTTCTCTTTATGGTGCTGCGCTAACCACGGGAGCGCGAAGGCGTTGATCTCGTCGGCGTTCACCGTCTGTGTCCGCTCCCGGATGCCCGCCATCGGGTTCAGGCAGTATTGGAATCCACGCGGGAAGTAGGTGCCCATGTGGAACAGGGTAGTGACGGCGGCGGTGGTGTAGCCGTTGCGCGCCAGGGCTTCCGCCAGAAACGGGGCTTCACCGGGCATGAAGGAGCCCTGGAAGGGCGGCGCTTCCGTGGGGTTAAATGAAACCCGGCCAGTGGCGATGCCTTTACGCCCGCTCAACAAGGCTGTGAACGAAGGCAGCGTCGGAACATCAGTGGCGTAGCAGCGGGAAAAGAGCGTGCCCTGTTTCGCCAACGCATCTATGTTGGGCGAGGTGTTGCGACGATAGCCGTAGCAGCCGAGATGATCGCGCCTGCCGGTATCCAAGACGATGATAACGACGTTCATGAAATCGCTCCTTTTACGTGGTGTTACTACCAACGACGTTTGACCGTGAGATCTCTATTCCATTCCCCAATCACGTCACTGGCGCGTTCCATCCAGCGCACCATGCGAGCCTTCATTTCAGCCAAGATGGAAGCCGCGGCTGGCTCCTGCGCCAGATTGTGCATCTCCCAGGGATCAGCCTCCAAATCATACAACTCGTCCAAGTCGTAAGGGTAATAGACATATTTGTAGCGGCGGCTCTGCACCGCGCGGATGCTATACAGAGAGATCCCTTCGCCGTTATATTGGACGTAAACGTCATCCGGCCAGTTGGGAACCGCTCCGCCTCGTAGGAACGGCAAGAGACTGCGCCCATCCACCGGACGCGGCAGCGACAAACCCGCCGCCTCGGCCAGCGTCGGCATGAGGTCAAGGAAGGTGACCATCGCATCGCAGGCGCACCCGGCGGGCACAACCCCCGGCCAGCGCACCACCAAAGGGATGTGCAACTGCTCATCGTACATCATCGGCCCTTTATCCCAAAGCCGGTGGGCCCCGATCAGGTCACCGTGATCGGAGACAAAGAGGACGAGCGTATCCTGGGCAACGCCCATCTCATCCAGGAGGTCAAGGATGCGGCCCAGTTCCTCGTCAATCAGCGTGACAAAGGCATAGTACCGCGCGATGCAAACGCGCCACTCGTCATCCGTCAGGGTTCCCGCGTGGGTGATCGTATCGCGGAAAA
>JADYZS010000173.1 GCA_020853075.1 Anaerolineae bacterium
CCAGAACCCAGGGGCCGATCAACTCCACATCCCCCAACTTGCTGAGGATCTTCTCCAGCCCCTCGCCCAAGAGCGGCAAAGTGCAGAGGAGCAATACACGCCGTTTACTCGTATCCATGAAGTGTCCCCGGAGCGTCACCTGTAGGACGTTGCCCGGTGACGCCATGAACACGCAGGACATCGTTGTCACCACCGGAAAGGAAGACGGCTCAGGGTCCGCCATAGGATGGATGCTGCCTCTCCTGAGCCTTACCCCAGATTTACGGTCGGGGCTCTACCAGGCCAACCGTCAAGCGGAAGTCATACGGCTTAAGATAGACCCCAATTCAGAAACGGCTGCGTCGGGAAACCTGCATTTGGAATCACAGGCTTAACCAGGATACTACAGAGGCTGGTCAGGTGTAATCCCTCTTTGCCCAAGATAGGAATGAAAAAAAGAGCGATTCTGGATCGCTCTTCCCGGTAAAAGAACTAATTCTATTGGGCAGAGACACCGTTACTTACATCGTCAGACCAGTCCCTTAAGGCGAGCGTAGGAGGCTGCCTCGCGCCGACTACTCACGTGCAACTTGGCGAGGATGCTGCGCAGGTGGCTCTTGATCGTGTGCAGGCTGACGCACAATGTCTCGGCGATTTCCTTGTCCGTGGCCCCCTCGGCCACCTGGCTCAGCACCTCCTGTTCCCTCCGGGTAAGAACCTCGGCTCCTCCTTCCGAAGCCCCCGGCCTTTGCTGACTCAACCGCCGGAACTCCTCCAACATGCGACCGGCCAAGGTAGGCGTGATGGCTGCCTCCCCACGTAGAGCGCCCCGTAGCATCTCCAGCATAGCATGAGACCGGATACTTTTCAGCAAATACCCCTGCGCTCCACCCTTTATAGCATCAAACAGCTTCTCATCCTCGTTCCGCACCGTGAGCATCACGATGGTCACAGCCGGCATCTCTTGCTTGATGCGCCGCGTGGCCTCCAGGCCGTCGCACCCCGGCATCCCGATATCCATCAGGATGAGATCCGGTCGCAGTTCCCGGGCTTTGACCAGAGCCTCTAAACCATCGCTGGCTTCCCCCACCACCTCAAAGTCCGGCTGAGCGGCAATGATGCCGGCCAAACCCTCGCGGAACAGGGCATGATCGTCGGCCAATAACACACGAATCCGCACCATACCGCTTCCCACTTTCAAGGCTCCTGTCTTACAGGCCAACTGAGGACCACTCGCGTGCCCTGCCCCAATACCGAGTGAATCGTGATCTGGCCGCCGAGGCGGGCGGCGCGGGCGCGCATGATGCTGAGACCGAAATGGGCACCGCCATCGGCCGGTGGCGTTTGCGGATCAAAACCCCGCCCATCATCCTCTACGACAATCACTCCTTCCGCCTCTCGTCGTTCCAGGCAAACCAGCACGTGCTCTGCCTGGGCGTGGCGATGGACATTCCACAAGGCTTCTCGCACCGCGCGCTGCACCTGTTCGGCTTCGTCCGGCGTCAAAAGGAGAGGGGAGTGGGGCTTGACCGCCAGATCAATCTGCGGCTTACCGTCTCTGGCAAACTCGCTCACTACCTCGGCCAGTCGGTCCGCCAAAGGACGGTGTGGCTGCGGCTCCTCTCGCAGGCTGGCGATAGAGCGACGCGCCTCCTGCGAGGCCTGGGCAATCGCCGCCCGGATGCGAGACAGTTCTCCTACCGCTTCTTCGCTGCGCCCCGTCTCCACCAGTCCGGCCACCTGCTCGGTCTTGAGATCCAGGTAACTCAACGTCTGGGCCAGCCCATCGTGCATCTCCGCCGCCAGGCGATGGCGCTCTTCCAGAGCCGCCGTCCGTTCAGCCTGCTGGTAGAGGCGAGCATTCTCCAGGGCGATGGCCGCGGAGTTCGCCAGTTTAGTCAGTGTATTCGCCCCGTCGGCGAGAAAGGCCCCCTCATGGGGACTGCCCACACACAGCGCACCGATCACACGGTCTCCCGATTTCAGCGGCGCTGCCAGGTGGCTTGTTTGGAACGACGTCGCCATAATGTCGCAGGTTCCTGTACAGCCACGGGCTCCACACTGTATTGCGCTATCTCCCGCCAGAACCCGGCCCGCCACCGAGCCAGGCACCAGCACGCTTGTCCCACGCACCGCCTCTTGGGGCCCATTGGTTGCCTGCAGATGCAAAACCTGCGCGGCATCGTCCATAAGACAGAGGAATGCGACTTCGCTGCCCAGCAATTCCCTGGCTTTGTCTGTCACCGAGTGCAAGATCTGGCCGATGTCCAGGCGAGAGGAGATATCGCGGCTCACCTCGTACAGCGCAGCCAATTCCTTAGTCCGCTGAGCCACCCGTGCTTCCAGTTCTTTCGCCCAGGTGACCAATTCTGCCTGCGAAGCTTGGAGTCGCGCTCGCATGACATCAAAACTATGGGCCAGACTTCTGATCTCGCGCGGCCCTTTGACCCCTATCGGCGTGCTCAGGTCGCCACGGCCAACCCGTCCGGCCATAGACCCTAATGCACCTAAGGGCTGTATCACCGATCTCTGGGTGAACAGAAAGCCTGTCACGAGAAGTGCCAGGGCGCTAATGAAAAAGAGGGCTTGAATCCACCGCACGCGAGTCACTTTCTGCGCCGCGGCCACTTCATACGCCTTGACCACGTCGTCGGCTTCCCGAAGCAGGTCAGGAGAGAGACGCTCAATGGAGCGAATAGCCACCGCGAATTCTGAACTCGCAGGTTCTGCCGTAGTAACAACATCCAGATTGCTTCGGAAAGCATCCCAGGTGCGTTGAAGTTGCTCTAGTGCCGTGATGATGTTGGGGTTGCGCGTGGCAGACACGGCAACGGGCCGGTCACTCAGGTAGGGTGCCTGGCCGCCGTGGATGAAAGCCAAGAGAGTGGTATCAAACGTACGGGCAGATGTCTGCAAGGCCGGGACGTGGCTCTCGTCGTTGCCCGCCCCGATCTGTAGGGCTTCTTTCGTCATCTGTTGGATGAGCATCCGTTGCCGGCCGGCCAGGTTGATGACCAGGGCATCGCCCGTCTGCGCATCAGTAGCGCGGACCATTTCCCCAACGGCGCCCACCACGAGAAGAAGGAACCCTACAAAGAGGATACCGAGTCTTGTTCTCAGGCTCTCCATCGTCGTCTCCCGTCTTTCCACACTAGACAGGGCTTCACTCTCCAAATTATCATGGAGACACAGACATGGGCATCAGACGAGAAGCAGGCCAACGACAGATACATTATACCCCTTGCCGAACATTCGTCCAAATGCGTATTAAATGGGTAACACATTGGCCTTCTCTTCCGGATGCCGCCCATGGTGGCCGGCGATTCTGGCGAGGTCATTGGACGATAGAGAATCGGGATCACTCTGTCCGTGATGAGACATGGGGAGAAGACCGCTGTACGATTGGGTTCGGGTGCAGAGGAGAAAAGGAAGCGAGGGCGCGGTGCCGATTTGCCCGAACCGCCGAGGCGTGATAGATTGTCCGTATATTTGTGGGCCAATTTGTGGACGGCTATTCTACGATAAAACAGAGAGGTGACTTAGCATGAACCCGACCATCCTCTCCACCCTTCGCACCCGCGTCGCGGCGCAGCGCGACCCTATCATCCGCTTCCTGCGGGAGATTTGCGCTATCCCCAGCATGGATAGCCTCATCAAAGACGTGGGCGAGCGCATTGGCGCCGAGATGCGCGCCCTGGGCTACGACGAGGTGCGCTTTGACCGCATGGGCAACATCGTCGGGCACATCGGCCACGGCCCCCGCGTGCTGGTCTATGATAGCCACGTTGACACTGTCGGCGTGGGCGACCCCAACGCCTGGCAATGGGACCCCTTCCAGGGCAAGGTGGAGAACGGCATCTTCTACGCGCGCGGCGCCTGCGATGAGAAAGGCTCCACGCCGGGCATGGTGTATGGCCTGGCCCTGGCGCGTGACCTGGGCCTCTTGGACGGGTGGACAGTCTATTACTTCGGCAATATGGAAGAACTGCGCGAAGGCGTCGCGCCCAACGCCTTCGTAGAGGCCGAGGGCATCCGCCCCGATTTCGTCGTCATTGGCGAACCGACGAAGATGCAGATTTATCGTGGGCAAAAGGGGCGCATGGAAATCGTCGCGGTGGCCCGCGGACGCTCGGCCCACGCCGCCAGCAATTGGCTGGGCGATAACGCCATCTACAAGACGCTGCCGGTTATCAGCGGCGTGCGCGACCTGGACGCGCGCCTCAAGACCCACGACTTTCTCGGCAAGGGGGTCATCACCGTCAGCAAGATAGAGTGCCGCACGCCCAGCGTCAACGCCGTGCCCGACGAGTGCACCGTCCACATTGACCGGCGGCTTACCTTCGGCGAGACGAAAGAGGAGGCGTTGGCCCAGGTGCAGGCGCTGGTGCCGCCGGGTGCGGACATCAAGGTGGAGATGCCCTTCTACAATGAGCCGAGTTACACCGGCTTCTTCTTCCCGGTGGACCAGTATTTCCCCGCCTGGGTGCTGGAAGAGGATCATCCGATGGTGCAGGCGGGTGTGCGCACGAGCGAGACCCTCTGGGGTCAGAAGCCCAGCACCGGCAAGTGGAACTTCAGCACCAACGGCATCTATTGGACGGGCAAGGCGGGCATCCCCAGCATCGGCTTCGCGCCGGGCGACGAGGTGCACGCCCATTCGGTGTTAGACCAGGTGCCGTTAGACGACGTGGTGCGCTCTACGGAATGGTACGCGCTCTTCCCTGGCGTTTTAGCGAAAGGTCTATCGTAGGGGCATTCAACCAAGCCACGGTTTGACGTGGTTGAACGCCCCTACTCTGCGAGGTAGCCTCTTTTGAAATCTGTAGAGACGACCCGCCGGGTCGTCTCTACAATCGTATTACTGCCAGGTCAGCACCAGTTTGATAAAAGGTGCGCCCGCTTCAAAGTGCCGCGCCTGGAAGTTGGTGGCTGAGCCGTTGTCCTTGACCAGGAGCGCAAGAGCGTTGTCGTTGGCCCAGCCTGCGCGCGCCAGCACCGCGCGCACCACCGCGACGACGTTGGGGCTCCGGTAGGTCTCGCCTGCCAGCCAGGAAGCAGGCGACCAGGCTACTGTCTGCGCGGTGGCAGGCCGGAGATGCGGCTTGTTGGCCTCGCAATCAAAAGG
>JADYZS010000174.1 GCA_020853075.1 Anaerolineae bacterium
CGTTTCCCCAGTGGCATCCACGGCTTCCTCTCAGGCGACGACTGGGGACATCAAAAGGGCCTTTTCGTCAAGCCCCAGGTGTGGGATGAGTTCTTCAAGCCGCGCTACAAGCGCATCTTTGATGCCGTCCACAAGGCCGGCTGGCATGTATGGCTCCACTCCTGCGGCAAGATCAACGAAGCCGTAGAGAGGTTAATCGGCCTGGGCCTGGACGTGCTCAACGCGCAGCAGCCTCGTCTGATGGGGATTGAGGAGATCGGAAGAATGGCGCGCGGGCGCGTTTGCTTCCTGTCGGAATGTGACATCCAGATGACACTGCCTTTCGCTACACCTGATGAGATCCGAGAAGAGGCGCGCCTTATCCTGGAGCATTGGGCGACACCTGATGGCGGATTCATCTTTAAGGATTACACGGGCGGAGAAGCGGCCCTCGCTGCCCCGCGGGAGAACACAGAGGCTATGCTGAACGCTTTCCTGGCCTTCGCTCCCTGGGGGCGTAAATCGCGAAACGAAGGGGAGGCTTAAGTGGCTGGCGATTTGCAGACCGCTCTGTCCGATCTTCTTGACGCCCACGACATCCGCTACCTTTCCCCTGCCAGCGAGGGACGCTTCGCCCTGCCGGTTGGCAACGGCGACCTGGGAACGATGGTGTGGACGCCGCCCGGACGGTTGCAACTGGCGATCAACAAATCCAATGCCTGGGACGACGCGCCCGACTATCCCGTACCCGATTGGCATTGGTCGCCGCTGACCGAGGAGAAGATGACCGCGCTCGTCTCTTGCGCGGCCCTCTCCATTCGCAACAACCTGCCGCTCTTTGAGCCCCTCTACCTGGACGACTTTGAGGCGCGCGTCCACCTGCGGGAAGGGTACGTCTCGGTGAATGCCCGCTCGCCCTTCTGCACGACGCAAGCCAGGACGTACGTGTTGCGGGACCCTGACATCCTGCTGGTGGACTACGACGAACAGGCGCAGGAACCGGTGGAGCGCGAGTTCATCCTAGAGCGGTGGGGGTCGCGGCGTCTCTTCCACTGGTTCGCGCAGGTCGTTCCGGATACGACGGTGGGCCTCCACGGCACGGCGGTTGGCTGCGACGAGCGGCACGTCTGGATAGAGCAGAAGTTGCGCCGTATCACCTTCGCGGTGGCGGCCCGCTTCGTGGGCGCGCCCGCGCGCCTGGACTCTCCCAACAGCCACGCCGCGCGCATCACGACGGAACGGGCCCGCGACCTGCACGGGCAGTTGTACCTGGCCGTGGTGACGAGCGAAGAGGATGAGCACCCGCTGGCGGCGGCCAAACGGCGGGTGGACGAGGCCATCGGCCTGGGCACGGAGGCGCTGCTCGCGCGCAACGAGGAAAGGTGGGCCGAGTTCTGGTCTCGCTCCTACGTGCGGCTGCCGGACCCTTATCTGGAGAACCTCTACTACTTCTCCCGCTACCAGATGGGCGCTTCCTCGGCAGGGCCTTATCCGCCGATGCACCACGGCGGCATCTGGATCTGGAACCACGACGTCGGCAATTGGGGCTCGTATTACCACTGGAACGAGCAGCAGATGGTCTGGCCGGCCCACGCGGCGGGACATCCCGAACTGGCGATGGGCTACTACGACTGGCGGTTCAAGGGGCTGGAGCGTGCAAAGGAGACGGCGCGCAAGATTCACGGGATAGGTGGCGCCTTCTACTCCGACGTCAGCGACCGGGACGGGCGGATCGCGACGAACGGGCAGATGGACACCCACCTCACCTACAACCTGACCCCCGGCAGCCAGATTGCCATGGACTTCTGGCGGCACTACCGCTACACAGGCGACCGGGACTTCCTGCGCACGCGCGCCTACCCGATGATGAAGGCCGCCATCCAATTCTATCTGGAGTACATAGAGCGGGACGAGAAAGGCGTCTATCACGTCCCTGCTTCTGTCGGCTACGAAGGCCACCTGCGCGTGCGCGACTGCGTGCCCGACCTGGCGATCATACGCCAGACCCTCGCGGCCTGTGTGGAGGCATCGGCATTGCTCAGCGTGGATGCAGCGGAGCGCGCCCGGTGGCAAGAGGTGCTGACTCACCTGGCCGCCTTCACGCTGGTGGAGGAGAACGGCCAGACGGTGATCGCCACTGGCATCGCCATCCAGGACGAGCCGGGGAAATCCTACGAGGTGGGACGTCCTTATAAGAGGGGCGAGGCCTTGTTCTATCGCGGTTTCTGGCTGCCGATGGCGCCGGCCTTCCCCAGCGGCGTCGTCGGCCTGGCACAGAAGGGAACACCCCTCTTTGACGCCGTGTGCAACGCGGTGAGGATCATAGGGCCGGATTCGCCTGGCGGCTGGATCCCGAGTTCTGTCTTCGCCGCCCGCTTGGGCATGGCGGAGGAGGCCTTGGCGTGGCTCGCTTGGTCCGTCAACCACTGCCAGATGTTCCCACAAGGCTTCATGCAAGAGGGGCAGTATCATAACGGCTCCACCGACGTCTGGATGGCCGACGAGCCGCGGCTGGTTCGCGACGGCATGCGCACAGAGGAGAGGACGAAACTCCTGAGCCGGTTCCACGACGTGCCCGCGCCTGAGTGCAATTGCGACACCATGACCATCAGCCCAGAGATGCTCTTCCAGAGCCACGACGGCATCCTGCGCGCCTTCCCGGCCATGCCGGAGGCCTGGGGTGACGCGGCCTTCCGCCTGCACGCGGTAGGCGGGTTCGTGGTGACGGCGGAGCGTTTCCACGGCAAGACGCTGCACGTGGTGATAGAGAGCACGCGCGGCGGTCCCTGCCGCCTGGCGAACCCCTGGGGAGACATGCACGTTGCCATCCGCGAGGTAGCCCCCCAGGGAGAGACGGAGCCCACCGCCGCGGACATCATCGCAGCGGACGCGGTGTTGGAATTTGTGACGAAGGCGGGATACACCTACGTCGTACGCCGCGCGGCCCAGATAGACAGGGCGCTCTCTTCCGCGAAAATGCCGGTTCCCGCCCCTGGCCCGCGGGAGGGGTATGGTCGGATGCTGGGTATCGCGCGGCATTTCTGAAAGCCTTCACCCCACTGCTACCTCTCAGGGGTGGGCATTTCACCAGGTGACTATTGATTGTAGGAGATAAACACCATGCCACACGACAGCCCGATGGAAATGCGAGGAGTGAACTTCTGGGCTCATATCAACAACTGGTATGAAGTCCGCTCTCTGGAGGACAACAAGCGTCTTCTGGAGGATGTCGCGCTGATGGGCTTCAACGATTTCTGGACGACGTTGGAGCGCGGCGGACTGAGGAATTACTTTGATGCCAAGGTCTCGGATGAGACGAGCAGGCAATTCTGGTGGAGAATCAAGGAACTGGCGAAGGCGGCACATGCCCTCGGCATGAAGGTGACCATCCTTGACGAGGGCAACGTTGTCTTCGCGGACCAGTGCGCCGATCCAGAATTGATACAGTATGTCGCAGAGACACCCCGGCCGGCGGCTTCGCTCTGGCGGCCCTACCAGCTCTGTCCTTCCAAGCCACGGGCGCGCGAGGTCATCCTGCGTAACCACGAGGAAAGTTATAGAGACTTTCCGGTCGTGGATGCCCTGGCAATCTGGGGCTACGATAACGGGGGCTGCGGTTGTAATGAGTGCCATCCCTGGCCTAAGACCTTCTTGAACCTGTCGCGGGAACTGGCGGCGCAGGTGCGGAAGTATCATCCTGGCGCGGCCGTCTATCTATCAACGTGGGACATGATGGAAGAGGAGAAGTCGCTCTTTACCCAACTCCTGAGCGACGACAGGTCCGATACCTTCCAGGGTATCATAGAAAAAGATTGGCTTCTCGTGGACATGGAGCAAGAGAACCCGGTTGATAGTTGGACGGTGCGCGGCCTGCCGGCGCGCTACAAGAGGATCCCTTACATTGACCTCTGTCAGATCGGTGCCTGGGGCTGGCACGCCTTCACCGCGAACCCCTATCCCACCCGTTTTGAGGCACTCCTCAGGGCGATGCGCAAGGCCGGGATCACCCACTACTCATCGTACTCCGAGGATGTCCACGACGACATCAACAAATACCTGATCGCGCGGATCGGCATTGACCCTGAAAAGGACGCACACAGCCTGATCAAAGAATATGCCATGAAATACTTCCAGGCCGCGGTGGGCGACGATCTGTATGAAATAGCGCGCCTCATGGAGGACGAGTACACCAACAAGTTCTCGTCGCCCTGGGAGCAGAAGCCGGTCATGAGCAAGGAGTTGGCCCGGCGTATGCTGACACTGCTGAAGGAAACCGAGCGGCGAATGCCGGCGTATAGCGTCAGGTCATGGCGCTGGCAGGTTTTGGCGGCGAGGGCAGAACTGTCGGCCCTTATCAACGAAATCGGAGATATGGACGAGACCCAATCGGCTATTGAGTCGTTGATCATGGAAGCCTCAACCAGACGAGCCAAGGCCGACCAGCCCAGCGATGAACAACGGGATGTGCTCAGGAAGGCCGAGAACCTCATCTCAGATAAGAGGCGGCTGGTGCAACGCGTGCGGGACGTACTCCATTCATTTTGTGACGATGTGCTTCAGGAACCCTATACACGAATGAGGTACCTGGAAGCGCTGCCATCCTACTATGCCTGGATGAAGATGCTGGTGGAAATGGAAGAGAAGGTCGCGACGGCACCGAGGACCTGGTATCGCGCGCTAAGAGAGAAGGCCCAGAAAGTACGATCTCAGCCCACAGCCTGAACCCCATCTGCAAAAGGGTGAACGACCCATGGAAATCATCCAACACATTGAGGCGAGGCGTAGCATCCGCGCCTACACCGGCCAGCCGGTGACGGAGGAACAGGTTCGCCTCCTGCTGGAAGCGGCCATGTCGGCGCCGTCAGCCCACGACACCAGGCCCTGGGCTTTCGTCGTCGTGTGCGATCCGGAGCAGCGGCGGCGGTTGGCAGAGACCCATCGCTGGTCAGCGATGGCGGCCAAAGCATCCGTTGTCTTTGCGGTGGTGGGCAACCCCGCCATGTCGGAACACTGGGTGGAGGATTGCAGCGCTGCTACCGAGAACATCCTTTTGGCCGCAACCGGCCTGGGTCTGGGCGGCGTCTGGGTGGGCATCTACCCGGTTGAAGCGCGGGAGGAGACGGTGCGCCGAACCCTCAAAATACCGCAAGGATGGCGGCCTCTCTGCCTGGTGCCAGTGGGGTATCCCGCCGAGGAGAAGCCACCGCGCACCCGCTACGAGGAGGAAAAAGTACATCACGAAATCTGGCATAAAAAGTAAAACGTAAAAAATAAAATTCTAAGGAGACAATAACCATGAAACCGAAGGTAGGACTCTATAGCATCACCTACGCGGGGATGTGGTACGACGGCCCCGCTCTCAGCATCAAAGAGTTCATTGACAAAGCCAAAGGCCTCGGCTTCCCAGGCGTTGAACTGGATTGCCGCGCCCCCCACGCCCTCCCCTATCTCCTGAAGGAGCGCGACCGCAAAGAGATCGTCGCTCACCTGGAAAAGAGGGACGTTGAACTCTCCGCCCTCGCGGCCAACAACGACTTCTCCTCCCCCGTCACCGAGCACCGGGATGCCAACATCCAGATGGTGGTGGACATGATCCGGCTGTGCAAGGACCTGGGCGCGCCTGTCCTGCGCATCTTCACCGCCTGGATGGGAAGCAGCAAGCGAGACGGGATGGGAACGTACGAGATCGCACGCCCCGGCTACGACCGGGCCTTCCCGGATACGACCTTCAGCGAGCGGTGGCAATACTGCCTGGAGGCCTTCAAGATCGTGACGAAATATGCCGAAGAAGACGGCGTGATCCTTGCCCTCCAGAATCACCCGCCAGTGGTGCGGAACTCCATGGACTGCCTGACCATGGCAAACGAGGTGAACTCGCCGAACTTCCGGCTGAGTTTTGACATCTCAGGTGAGCGAGCCTGGCAGGATACCAATTGGGTGCTGGCGGCGGCGCGGCGCATCGGTGACTGTTGGGCGCACAGCCACTACGGCGGCGATTACAAACGCAATCCTGACGGGACGGTGGAGAAGTCTCCGCTGGGCCGGGCGATGGGTCCGCGCGAAGGGAACATGAGTTGGAACCACGAGGCGTGGGTGCAGGCGATGTACGAGGTGGGCTACAAGGGCTACGTGAACTACGAAGGCTGCACCCCCACCTATACCTCTACCGGCCGCCTGATCCCGATGAAGGTGATGGACGAGCGGGTGGAGATGGGTCGGGACTACATGCTACAACTGATGTCCAAGTACGATTGGAAGTAGGGATCCCAACATGGACAAAGTCAAGTTCGCCATCGTCGGCTGCGGCTCCGTATCGGGAAACCGGTACTTCCCACATATCCGCGCGTTAGGTCGAGGAATGCTGACGGCGGTCTGTGATACAGTAGAAGCACGCGCCAGGCCGCGCGCCGAGGAGTTCGGCGTTCCCTTCTACACCAGCCTTGACGAGATGCTGGCGAAGGCCGATTTTGACCTTCTCGTCAATCTGACCAATGTCCCTACCCATTACGCGCTCAACCTGAAGGGGTTGCAGGCAGGGAAGCACGTCTATACCCAGAAGCCGATGACGGTCACGGTAGAGGAAGCAACGACCCTGATCAACGAGGCGGCCAGGCGCGGCCTCACCCTCGTCTCGGAGGATGCCGGGCGCATCTTCCCCTACAACCTGACCATCAAGAAACTGTTAGACGAAGGCGTCATTGGCAAGGTCGTCTGGGCGCGCAGCCGCTGCACCCATTGGGGGCCGGCGATCATTGACAACTGGCCCACTGACCCCGCCTGGTTCTACAGCAAGAACGCGGGGCCGCTGCGGGACGTGGGAGTGGAACGTCTGCAACTCCTCACCGCGCTCCTGGGCCCGGCCAAGCGGGTGACGGCCATGTCGGGCATCAACCAGGCGGAGGTGGTGGTGCGGGGCGGCCCCAACAGGGGCAAGCGCATCAAAGTGGAAGAGGATGACCTGACCCTGATCACGATGGATTTTGGGAATTCCATCTTCGCCACCCTGGATGCAGCCTGGGTGAACGTGCGGGCCACGCGCGTACCCGACCTGGAGATCACCGGCCAGAAGGGTGTGATCACCAGCGCGGGAGGCGGTTCCAAGGCACGGGAACTGACGCTGGAACTCTATCGGGATGAGCCGCAACTGGGCATTCGCGGCTGGACAGAAGTACAGCAGATACCGCCCCTGACGCCCCCGCCGCCGATACAGGTCATAGGGTTGGCCCACGCGCTGGACTGCATCGTTGAGCACAAAAAGCCGACCCTGAGCGCCGAGTTCGCCCGCCACGCCACCGAGATCATTGAGAAGGCCTACGTCGCGGCGCGGACGGGGGTCACGCAGACGCTGGAAACGACGTTCTAGGCTGATCTGAAAATAACGGTTATCGTGAGCGTCCAGGCCCTCACCCTCCTCTGCCCCTCCCTCTCCTGTACTCATGCGGGCTTCCGTACTCGTGGGCGCTGTCCAGCCCCACCGCCAAACATAGGAGAGGGAGGGGAGGGCCTCCCGGGCTTTACCCCCTCTCCTGTATTCGGGAGAGGGGGAAGGGGGTGAGGGCCTTGTACTTGCCAACTTGCCCCTACCGCTTGCATCCACACAAGAGGTCCTCATGGAGAACATCGTCGTCAGCCCATGCAGCGACCCGGAGATGACGCCGGAGGAAGCCGTGGCTGCCTACGCGCGGCTCGGCTACCGGAAGTTTGAGGTCTTTACAGGCTGGGGACCTACCAAGAGAGTAAATGCCTTTGATATGGAGCGAGATCCGGCCTACTATCTGGAATTGGGCAGGTGCTGCGGGATGCGTTTCACCTCGGCACATCTGCCGCCGGTGAAGGATGACCTTGACCTGGCGCGCGCGGTGCAGACGGCGCGCTTCGCCCAGGCCATCGGCGCGGGCATCGTCATCTTCAAGGCAACGAGCCGCCCCAACTACATCAAGGCTGCCGGGCCATTCCTGGACGCCATCCAGGGGCTGGGGATCACGCCTGTGCTGCAGAACCACGCTGGCGCGCCGCTCAGCACGCTGGACGACTACCGCGAGGTCCTCGCAGGTATTCGTGACCCGCGCATGAAGACATTGCTGGAGGTCGGCCAGTTTCACTCCGTCGGCACCTCGTGGCAAGAGGGATATGATCTGTTGGGTGATAGCGTTGCCCTGGTGCATATCAAGGATCAGATAGGGAGGCAGTCGGTGCCCTTCGGCAAAGGGGAAATAGATCTCCCCGGCTTGTTCCGGCACATGCGGTCGGTGGGGTACACGGGGGATTTCGTGGTTGAAATGGAAGTAGCGGACCGGGAAAATACCTTGCAGTACCTGGCCGAAGCGCGGGACTACCTGCAGAAGTATTGCCTGGAGGGATCTTGATGAGCGAGCCGAGAATCTGCATCGTCGGTGCGGGGAGGCTTTCCAGCGGGCGCATTTACCCATACATCGGGGCAGTGGGGGCGCGATTGGCCGGTGTCTGCGATTTGGATCGCGCCAAGGCTGAACGCAACGCCCGCCTCTTCGGCGGCAATGTGTACACCGACATGGAGGAGATGCTGGAGAAGGAGAAGCCGGACGGGGTCATCATCTGCATAGGCCCGGAGATGCACGCAGAGTTGGCCCCCGTAGCCATGCGGCTGGGCTTCCCGGTGTACACCGAAAAACCCCCTGCC
>JADYZS010000175.1 GCA_020853075.1 Anaerolineae bacterium
CACAGAATACGTCGTTAGGCAGGCAGCTCAGGACCTGCTCCAGGAACTGGAAGCCGGGTTAACACCAGAAGTGTTCGCTGCTGCTGTGGCCAGGGGGCGGGGACGGCAAACCGACGATGTAGTGGCCGAACTCTCGGGTATGTAATCGCGCACGGGCTTGTGCGCAGGGGCAACGTCGTCATCTATGACAGAATCCGGCAGATATGGTATACTGGGCCCATCCCAGAAAGAGCGGAACGGCGTGGATCTTTTTGTGCGGTAGGGTTGGCATTAGACGCGAAAGGTCAGGGTTGAAGCGGGCTATGACTACCATGCGGACCAGGTTATCATCGCAACGGGTCTTAGAGATCGGGCTATTCATCGTCTTCATCGCGGCGTTAGGCTTTTTCGCCTTACTCGGATATGGAGCCATCCCGCGCCGCCCGCGCGTTCCTTTCGGTGCGGGAGTCGTGTTTGACGGCCAGAGGGCGTTTCAGGCCGTGCTCATCCAACACCAGTTCGGTGTTCGCCGTGATACCGGCTCTGAAGGCTGGCGCAAGACCGGTGTCTATATCAGCCAGACGCTGCGGCAATATCGCTGGAAGGTTGAGTTTCAGGAATTCACCTACCAGGAGACGAAAGCACGCAACATCATCGCCCGTGCCGGACAGGGTCCGGTTGTCATCATCGGCGCGCACTATGACACCCGCCGTCATGCCGATAACGATCCGAATCCCGACAACCGCGCGCAGCCGGTGCCCGGTGCCAACGACGGGGCCAGCGGCGTAGCCGTACTTCTAGAGTTGGCCCGCAGCCTTGACCCCAAACTGCTCAAGAACGAGGTATGGCTGGTATTTTTTGATGCGGAGGACAATGGGCGGATTGATGGCTGGGATTGGACCATAGGTTCGCGCTACATGGCGGATAACCTGGCGGTTACCCCTCAGTATGTTGTCGTGGTGGACATGGTGGGTGACGCCGATCAGCAATTCTTCTACGAACGTAACTCGGATGCCAACCTCAGCCAGCATATTTGGAATCTGGCGGCTCAACTCGGTTACAAGGCTGTCTTCATCCCCCGGCAAAAGCACAGCATCCTGGACGACCACATTCCTTTTGCTCAGAAGGGCATCCCTTCCATAGACATCATTGATTTTGACTACCCATACTGGCATACCGTGCAAGATACGCCCGACAAAGTGAGTCCTACAAGCCTCCAGCGAGTCGGGCGGGTACTGGAGACATTCCTAGAGCAAGGGAGCCAATGACGCCTCTCCGCTGCGCGGACTCAAACATCACAGAATGAGGAGTGTGGCCCCTATGCGCCTCGCACAACGCGTCGCGAACCTTCCCCCCTACGTTTTCGCCGGTTTGGAAAAGCGGGTCAATGCTTTGCGCGCGCAAGGCATGGACATCATCCGTCTGGATATGGGGAGTCCCGACCTGCCACCGCCGCAGGAAGTGATAGATGCCCTCTATCGTTCCGCCCAAGACCCTACGCACCACGGCTATGCGGGCTTTTCCGGCATACCTCCCCTGCGCCAGGCGATGGCTGCCTATTATGACCGTCGCTTCGGTGTGAAACTGGACCCCAACAACGAGGTGTTAGCCCTCATCGGCTCCAAAGAGGGCATCGTGAACATGCACCTCGCGTTTATTGATCCCGGCGATGTGACTCTTGTGCCGGACCCCGGTTACTCGCCTTACACCATGGGGACATATCTCGCTGGTGGTTCCGTTGTATCCTTCCCGCTCCTGCCAGAGCGCGCCTGGCTCCCCGATTTGGATGCCATCCCTGCGGACGCGCTGCGCAAGGCTAAACTCATCTGGCTCAACTATCCGAATAACCCTACGGGCGCGACGGCAGACCTCGCCTTTTTTGAGAAGGCCGTTGCCTTTGCGCGCAAACACGATATCCTCCTCTGCCACGATGCACCCTATTGCGACGTGGGCTTTGATGGCTACCGCGCGCCGAGCCTCTTGGAGATTCCGGGGGCCAAAGAGGTCGCGGTAGAGTTCAACTCTCTCAGCAAATCTCACAACCTGGCCGGGTGGCGCGTCGGCATGGCCGTCGGCAATGCGCAAGCGGTGCAGGCGCTAGGCCAGGTCAAGAGCAACATAGATTCCGGCATCTTCCGCAGCGTGCAAGACGCGGCAATGGCCGCCTTGATGGGCGATCAGGAATGGACAGAGGAGCGGAACGGGGTCTATCAGGAACGGCGCGACATCGTGTTGGAAGGGTTGCGTGCGAAGGGCCTCACACCGGAGACACCGCGCGCTGGTCTGTACGTCTGGACGCCTATCCCATCAGGATACACCTCCGCGTCCTTCGCCACCTATTTGATGGAGAAGGGCGGTGTTAGCCTGACGCCGGGGACCGCCTTTGGCCCTCAAGGCGAAGGCTACGTGCGCATTTCGTTGGGCACGGCCACGCCACGCGTGCGCGAGGCCACGGAGCGGATACGCAAGTTGGATTTCTGAGCACCTCTACCCCCCTCCTCCCCCCTACCGGGGAAGAGGAGAGGGGCTCTGAAGGGGGAGAAGAGAGGTTCACGGCTCCTCTTTGCGGTTGCGGAAGGTGAAGCGCAGGGGTGTCCCCTCAAAGGGATAGGCCGCGCGGATGGAGTTCTCCAGGTAACGCTGATAGGAGAAGTGCACCAGCCGCTTATCGTTCACAAAGAAGACGAAAGTGGGCGGATCAACGCCTGCCTGCGTCGCATATAGAAAGCGTAGCGGCTTGCCAGACTTGGCAGGTGGCGCGTGGGCCTCTGTCGCGCTACGCACGATGCGATTCAGTTCGCCTGTGGAGATGCGGAATTGGCGCGCCGCGTAGACGCGCAAGGCCGCCGGCAGCACCTGATGCACTCGCTGCCGTGTCTTGGCGGAGATAAAGATGACAGGCACGTAGTCCATAAAGCGCAGCGCGGCTCGCACCTGAGCCGCGTAGGTTGGCATCGTGTGCTCATCTTTCGGTACCAGGTCCCACTTGTTGACGACGACTACAATCCCCTTCAACGCTTCCAGAGCGTAACCGGCAACGTGCGCGTCCTGGGCTGTTACCCCGTCCGCCCCATCAATCAGGAGCAACACGACGTCTGCCCTGCCGATGGCCCGCACGGCCCGCAGGACGCTGTACTCCTCAATGCCACGCGACACCCGGCCTCGCCGCCGGATGCCTGCCGTGTCAATCAAAGTGAACCGTTGCCCCTCGTAAGTGAGGGGAGTATCCAGCGCGTCGCGCGTGGTGCCGGGGATAGGGCTGACAATCGCGCGATTCTGACCCAAGAGGGCATTAAGCAGCGAAGACTTGCCGACGTTGGGACGCCCGACGATAGCGACCTTTATCCCTTCGGCCTCTTCCGGTTCAGTACCTACCGGCAACTTGGCAACCAGCGCATCCAACAGGTCCCCCGTTCCTGTCCCGTGCAATGCCGATATGGGATAGGGTTCGCCCAGGCCTAGTTCGTAGAATTCCACCACGTCGGCGCGCCGGGCGGCGTTATCGGCCTTGTTGGCAACCAGAAAGACAGGCTTGCCACCCGACCGCACCCGCAGCAGGTCGGCCACGTCCTTATCTGCCGCCGTAGGCCCATCCAGCACGTCCACCAGGAACAGGATCGCATCGGCCTGGTCAATAGCCGCCTCTGCCTGCGCGCGCATCTCGCTTACGTAGTCCGCAGAGGCCGTCGCCAATACCGCAACCGTTGCTCCGCCCCGCCGGGTTGCATCGCTGCTCCCCATCCCCAGATCCAGGCCACCCGTATCTATGAGGGTGAATTGCACGCCGCCCCACTCTGCGTCCGCGTAAAGGCGGTCACGCGTCGTGCCTGGGAGATCCTCCACGATGGCGAGTCGCTCCTCCACGATGCGGTTGAACAAAGTGGACTTGCCCACGTTGGGGCGTCCGACCAGGGCAACAATCGGTTTAGACACAGCGTTTCACTCGGTCAGGCGCATTGGAGCCATCATCCTTTGCGACGCGGCGTGGGAGTAGCGGTCGGCGTATCGGTCGGCGTTGGAGTGGGAGTGGCAGTCAGGGTCGGTGTGGGCGTACGCGTCGGCGTGGATGTGGGCGTCGGCGTGGACACTTCAATATCCACCTCTACCGTCCCCGGAACCATGCTCTCCATGCGGATGCCTTCCGGCAACACAACTGTCGGCGTGATCGTGTGCGTGCCGACGGGCAGACCAGAAAGGTCAAGGATGACACGCACGTCCTCTACCCGCAAGGCGTCCAGACGGGGCAACGGACCGGCGATGATAACGTCCACCGTCGTGGGAGAGACCTGTGCCGAGAGCCCAGCCGTCAAACCCTGGATGACCGGCGCTCGTTCTACCGTCAGGCCACCTTCTATGGGCGTGATGCTGATGCGCACCTGTACGGCCTGCACGCCAAACACCGAGACGCTTTCGGGCAACGTCAGGGGTAACCGCTCTACGACGTCGGCCTTCGCTCCTTCCACCCTCACAGGCAGCGTCTCCACAAAACCGGGGATCGCCTCAATGTCCGCCGGGCTGCCGAAGACCGTGACGATTTGCGGGTCCACCGTGACGTTGCTGATGCGGTAGCCAGGAGCAGGTTGCCCCTGCCAACGAACGCGCACTGGCACATCGCGGAATCCGGCCCGCTGCACGATGGGCACGGTGACGGAAACCACGCGTGGCACCAGTTCTACGAAGCCCGCGGGATCACCGGCAGAATCACGGAGGCTCACCGTTTGCTCTTTAGAGTAATTCTGCTTGGCGCCCCGCAGATATATGTCCACCACGGCAGAGGCCACCTGTTGCACGTAAGGCGCTGCGCCGGTTATGGTAACTACCGTAGGCGTGATAACGGGAG
>JADYZS010000176.1 GCA_020853075.1 Anaerolineae bacterium
AAGCCGACAGATTAGCGGATGGCCTCCGCGTGGCAGCGATTATCCGCTAACCCGCTACGCCGCAGGCATCCGCTGACGCCTATCCACTGTTACCTGTGAGTTTTGAGATGCCTCTAAAGAGATGACAAGCGTCCGGTTCTTAGCGGGGTTCCCCCCTCATCCTACCCTCTCCCTGAAAAAGAGAGGGGAGAGCCACTCCACAAGTCTGACGGGCGTATCAAGAGGGATAATAAGATTCCCCCTCACCCTACCCTCTCCCCAGAGGGGAGAGGGTTGTGGGCGACTCCCCTCCCCTGGAAGGGGAGAGGGTTGTGGGCGACTCCCCTCTCCCTGGAAGGGAGAGGGGGCGGGGGTGAGGGGAGATCATCGCGGCAGGTTAAGCCGCAGCCTTCACGTCCTCCTGCCACTGCTTGTACTGGGCTTCTAGTTGCTTCTGCATATCCTGGACTGCCTGCTTGGCGGTCATTTTCTTCTGGCGCACGTTGGACATATCCTCGCCGAAGATTCTGTCCACCTCGCCGTAGTAACCCAGCGCCTCGCCGTAATATCGGGCCAGTGGCGCCAGATACGTCTGGTACGCCTTGGCGAAGCGGATGACCTTTTGTTCGGGGTCGGGGTTCGCCCAGTGGTCAAACTTGCCGACCAATTGCTTCATGGCGACACCGGCGATGCCACCGTAGCTGCGGGCGTACATGGTTTGCCCTTCCACGGTGACCATCATCTTCAAGAACTCGGTGGAGATGTCGGGGTTCTTGGTGGCTCTGGGTGCGCAGAAGCCCCAGCCCGCCTCGGAGCACGACAGCGGCGGCTTACCGGGTACGCACATCGGGACGCCGGCCAACTCAAAGTTGTAGCCGAGGATGCCGAATACGTCGCTGAGGACGGGGGTGCCGTTGCCGCGGGCCAGCGCGACCTTGCCGGCCAGGGCGGCGTCCACGTGGCTCTGATCCAGTTCCGTCTCAATCCCCATGTTGACGGGATCTTCGGCGAACCACTTCACTGCCTGGACGCCCTCATCAGTGTCCACGTTAAACTTCTGTTTGCCTACATCCCACCAGTCGGTGCCCTTCTCGGCGAAGAGGGAGCGCATCATGCCGATGACGCTGGAACCGTCCCAGCCCTTGCTGCTCAGGCCCCAGCGCTGCACCTTGCCATCTTTCTCTATTTGCAGGGCCTTGCCCAGTGTGAAAATCTCCGGGTAGTCTGTCCACCAGAGCTTGCCGTTGGTGGGCGGATACTTGTCGGCCAGACCCATCTTCTTGACCTCGTCCACCGGGACGCTGACCACGTTCCCCAGGCCACCCGCTTCTGTGGGGACGCCGTACAGCTCGCCTTGCCAGGAGTAGGCATAGACGCCGTCGGCGAAGAAGACCTCATCGGGGTTGACCTTCATGAAGTTATAGACCGAGTCCCGCAGCGGCAGGAGGCCTTTCTGGATGTAGAGGGGCACCAGCATCTTGCCCATGATGCAGGCGACGTCGGGCTGTGTGCCGGCGGCCAGGGCCGCGATCAACTTGGTCTCAAGAGGCCAGGCCTGCGGCTCCACGTTGAGGAGAGCGCCGGTATGTTCGCGGAAGAGGATCGCGAGGTTGTTGTAGGTCGCAACGTGGGGGTCGTACTGCAAGCCCCAGAGCCGACCCTTCTTCCCTTCCAGTCTCTTCAAGGGGGAGGGCACGGCCGTGGCGGTGACGACCTTTTCTACCTGCTTCTCTTTCTCGACGACGACGGTCTGCTGGACGACCTTCTCTACCTGCTTCTCGGTGACCACCGTCTCCTTGACGACTTTCTCAACGACTTTTTCGACGGGTTTCTCGACGATCTTCTCAATGATCTGGGGGGTGGGGGTTGCGCAGGCTGCTAACGCAGTCCCGGCGATGCCGAGACCCATCAGGCGCAACATCTCGCGCCGCGTTGAGGGCTTGTGCAAACGGCTAGACATCTTTTCCTCCTTAACCTAGACCTGTAACGTGCTGGTGGCGCTGTGGGCAAGATATGGCATTGGGGAGCCGGCCCGCTGCCGTTTTCTCGCTCACCGCTCTTGGTAATGCGGGAGTCGCCAAAGATGAGCGCCGACCTCCTTTCAGACCCCTGAAAAGGGGTCTCACCTGTGTATGACACGGCGAGGTAAGAGCACAACCGGCCCCTGGCGATAGTGGAAGGAGCGTTGTTGTCTTGGGGCGGTAATTGCTCACGACTGGATGTAGCCCAATGAGCGAATTACGTCTGATCTGATGTCTTGAGATTTGGGGGCTTTGACTTTTTTTATATTATATGCTAAATTGGTAATAAGTCAAGTGGACATCTGCTTGTCAGACAAGCAGGAGGTTGCTATGAGGGCCGATATGAAGGGGCTCAGGCCCATCAGCACTCGCTCAATATACGAGGAACTTCAGGAACGCATCAAAGAATATGTGATCCTCAACAACTTGCAGCCCGGCGACCCCCTGCCCACGGAAGCACAACTGGCCGAGCAATTGGGCGTGAGCCGGGCCGTCGTGCGCGAGGGATTGCGCGCGCTGGAATCCCTGGGTGTGATCCATTCCAAGCGCGGCGAAGGTCGTTACGTCAGCAGTTTCAGCCTGGACCCCATTCTGCAGAACCTGGGCTACAGTATGCTGGTGGATGTAGAGGATGTGCAGGAGATCCTGGACGTGCGGCAGCAGTTGGAAGTGGGGTTCGTCCGCGAAGCCATCGCGGCGATGAATGAGGAGACTTTGGTTCAGTTGCGGGGGCTGGTGGCAGAGATGCACCGGAAGGCAGCGGCTAGGAAGATTTTTCGCCAGGAGGATCTGAAGTTCCACCGGCTGATCTACGAGAAGGTAGGCAACAAGTTTCTGCTCAAATTGCTGGATGTTTTCTGGGAAGTCTCTAAGAACTTGCGCTACCAAACATTGCTTCTGCCTATAGATCTGATCGCCGAGGCGAAGAACCACAAGGAAATTTTGCGGGCGATAGAGGCGAAACAAGTAGAAGAAGCGCAGCGGCAGATTGTTGCCCATTTTGATAGCGTCAGGGCTAGATTAGTAGCCGGTCGGATCGTGAGAGAGGCAGAAGTGAAGGGGGCCTTACAGGCCACAGAACAGCAGCCAGAGGCCGCGCCGGCATGAATAAAAACGAAATCAAGATGCCTGCCGAGCGGTGGCGCGAGATAACCCGGCGCATCTTCCGCTCCTGGGAGGCCCCCGACGACGTCGCCTTGTGTGTGGCCGATTCCCTGGTAGGGGCTGATCTGGCCGGAGTATACTCCCACGGCGTTCTCCGCATCCCCCACTACTACAGTTTCATCCAGGCCGGTTGGCTACGCCCTGCCAACCGGCCCGAAGTTATCAGAGAGTCGCCGTCCACCGCGGTGATAGACGGCAAGTGGGGATTCGGCCAGCCCGCGGCGCACCAGGGCCTTGATATGGCGATGGCAAAGGCGCGGGAACAGGGGATCGCGGCGGTGGGCATCACGCAGAGTGGGCACATCGGACGCCTGGGCGAATACATGGAGCGGGCTACCGCCGCAGGGATGGTCGCGCTCATGGCCGCGAGCGGAGGGCCCTCGGGCGGGTTGATGGTTCCCTACGGCGGCGCGGAGCGGGTCTTGTCCACCAACCCTATCGCCGCGGGCGTGCCCGCGCGCGAGCACACCCCCTTCGTGATGGACTTTGCCACCTCTGTCGTCGCGGCGGGTAAGATTGAGTTGATGCCCGATCCGGAGATGCAGATACCTGTGGGCTGGGCCCTGGACGCACAAGGGCAGCCGGCAACGACGGTGCGCGCGTTCCGGGAAGGAGGGGCGATACTCCCCTTCGGCGGGCACAAGGGCTATGCCCTGGCCCTTCTGGTGGAGTTGCTCTGCGGTGCGCTGACCGGCGCGGGCGTCACGGAACGACCACAGAACGTTCCTAGACTAGGGCTCGGCGGCAACGCGACTTTACTCATTGTCATTGATATTCCCCACTTCACCGACGAGGATCAGTTCTTCGCCGATGTAGAGGGCCTCTTTGACCGTCTCCACACCGTGAAACCTGCCTCCGGATTTGACAGGGTGATCATTCCCGGCGAGCCGGAAGCGGAACAGCGTGCCAGGCGGCTGCAAGAAGGGTTCGCGGTGGATCGCGCCGTTTGGGATCAGATTGCGGCCGTGGCGGCGGAGCGGCAGGTGAATCTGGACGACCTCTTGTAGCAGACCATCGGGAGGGATAGCAGGATGAACGGCAAAGAGCGCATCCTGGCCGCGCTGGCCGGGGAGAAGCCGGACCGCGTCCCCTTCATACCCAACATCTGGCAGTGGTTCTACGTCAACGAGTACAACGATACGCTGCCGGAGGCCGCCCGCGGCGCGCGCAACCCGGTGGACGTGTTGCGCGCGATGGGCGCCGACATCTTCTCCAAGTTTGACGGCAAGGCCGAGGTCCAGGTTTTCCCTACCTGCGGGCACACGGTGGAGTTCGCCGGGAAGATCAAAGAAGGGAAGAAACTGTGGGCATCCTTCTCTTCGTTTGATAAGGGAACCATCCGCAAGGAGAGGATAGAGACCCCACACGGCCCGCTGACCCACACCTGGGAATACCGCGCCGAAAGCGGCGCGCCGTTTGAATCGGAACATTGGTGGAAGGATTTCGCCTCCGAATACGCCGCCATCCGCTACTGGCTGGCCGATACCGAATGGCATCTGGATGCCGAGGCCCTGCGCGCCGGGCTGAACCGCGTCGGCGACGACGGGCTGATCCTGTTCCAACTCCTGCCTACGCCGCTCAAGCAGTTCCATTGGCTGGCAGGACAGGCGGGAGCCAGTTATTTTCTGGCCGATCATCCGGCAGAGATGCGCGAGTTGGCCCGCATCCACGAGCAGAAGTCGCTGGAATTTCTGGAAGAGGTCGTTGATCTGAAGGACGTCTGGGTCTATGAGGTGCCCGACAACCTGGACAGCGCGTTCTATCCCCCATATTGGTTCCGGGAGTTCTGCCTGCCGGTGCTGAAAAAAGAGGCCGAGATGGTGCACGCCAGGGGCAAGTACCTGTTTGTCCATGCCTGTGGCCGCCTCAAGGCTTTGGGACCGCTCTTTCTCCAGGCAGACCTGGATTGCGTGGAAGGGCAAGCGCCGCCGCCCCTGGGCGATTGGCCCTTGCCTGAGGCGCGGGCGCTCAGCGAGCGGTTGATCGTCTGCGGTGGCATGGCCGCGCCGGAGCAAGAACTGAGGACGCCTGACGCGGCGGCGCGGCTTGATGCCTACGTGCGTGACCTCTTCGCCGCGATGGGCGATAGGCGGCGCTTTCTATTTGGCTCCAGTTGTAACACCTCTCCGCGCACCCCGTATCAAAACTTACTTACCTTCCGCGATGCCGCCTGGAAGTACGGTCTGTTATCATACCATTGATGCTCTTGCACTGTTTGCGCAACGCATCGCGCTGGGTGTACAATGATGGTGACCGCATTGAGGATGATCCAATGGACACTCAAGTTCTGGTAGCCTACGCCAGCAAGCACGACGCGACGGCAGAGATCGCCGAGAAGAGTTGTCAGAGGAAGTAATGTATCGTTTTCTGATCGTCATTGAGAAAGCGGATGAAAATCACTCGGCCTACTCGCCCGATTTGCTAGGTTGCGTTGCCACTGGCAGAACTCGCGAGCAAGCGGCGCGGAATATGCACGAGGCTATTGAGATGCACGTGCAGGGCCTGCGGGAAGACAAACTTCCTATTCCCAAGTCTTCCTCCTCTGCCGAGTACGTTGCTGTGCCCTCGGCCAGGGCGAGCGCTTAGGTGATGGTAATGAACTCACGGGAGCGCGTGCTGTGCGCGCTGAACCACGAAGAGCCGGACCGCGTGCCGATCTTCTTCGGCACCTCCTCGCCAACTTCCATGCTCGCGCCCGCTTACGAGCGGCTCAAGGCTTATCTGGGCATCCAATGGGAGCCTCGTCTCCTCTCTAAGACGTTTCAGTACGCCCAACTGGACGAGGAGGTGATGACGCGTTTCGGGTCGGATGGGCGGCTTATCAGCGCGCGTGCCGGCCCTGCCGTCCTGCGACGCGAGGTATCCGAGACCTGCCTGATAGACGACTGGGGCATCACCTGGGAGCAGAAGCCCGGCAGCCTCTACTACGAAGTGGCTGAGGCTCCGCTGCGCCACGCGACGATAGACGACCTGGAGACTTATCCCTGGCCCGATTTATCCCATCCCAGCCGCTTTGTGGGCCTGGCAGAAGAGGCGCGCCGGCTGCGTGAGGAGACGCCCTATGCGGTGGTGGCCCTCGGCTATCTGAGCACTTTTGAGCAGATTCACGTCATGCGGGGTCTGGAGAACTGGCTGCTGGATCTGGTCGGGGATTCAGAGTTTGCCCTGGCCCTGCTGCGCAAAGTGACCGACCTGATGATCTCCGGCGTCATCCCGTATCTGGAGGCCATCGGGCCGTACATTGACCTGATCACCTTCTCCGATGACCTGGGCTCCCAACAAGGGCCGCTGATCTCGCCCAAGATGTACCGGAAGATGGTCAAGCCTTTTCAGGCAGAGGTTATCGCGGCCATCAAGGCGCGCAGCCAGGCCAGGATCTTCTTTCACTCCTGCGGGAATGTCTATCCCTTGATCGGCGATCTGATTGACATCGGCGTGGATGTGCTCAACCCCGTGCAGGTCTCGGCGGGCGACATGGGCGACACGGCGCGGCTGAAGCGGGAGTTCGGTGATAGGATCTGCTTTTGCGGCGGCATTGATACGCAATCGGTGCTGCCGCGTGGCACGCCGGAAGAAGTTCGCGCCGAGGTGCGTCAGCGGATCAAAGACTTGGCGCCAGGCGGTGGCTACTTCCTGGCTGCCGTCCACGCCATTCAGCCCGACGTGCCGCCAGAGAACGTCTGCGCCATGTTTGATGAGGCGATGAAGGCAGGGCGCTATCCGCTGGCGGTGTGAAGGAACAAATAATGAACATCCAACCCGACTACCAACGCCTGCTCAAGACGCTCCGCCACGAGGAGCCCGACCGCGTGCCACTGGCGGAACTGGGCGTGGATACGCCGATCAAAGACCAGTTCATGGGGCGGCCCATCCGCACGGTGGAGGATCAGGTCGCGTTTCAGGCGGCGGCGGGCTTTGACTTCGT
>JADYZS010000177.1 GCA_020853075.1 Anaerolineae bacterium
CGGTATGAGGAACTGGTCACTTGTGGCCTGGTGCATGGCACGCGCGCGCTGCCGGTTGGCCCTGCCGAGCGCGGCGGCTTCTTCCCGGCCACGGACGCGCTCCTCACCGCTGCGCCAGACATCCCCCTGCTCCTCTGTTTCGCCGATTGCGTTCCCATCATTCTGTACGACCCGGCACGCCGGGCGGTGGGCCTGGTTCACGCGGGCTGGCGCGGGACGCTTGCCGGCGCGTCTGCGACTGCCGTCGCGCAGATGGCTGCAACCTACGGTAGCCGTCCCGCCGACCTGCACGCGGCCATCGGCCCGGCCATCGGCCCCTGCTGCTATGAGGTTGGGCCGGAGGTGGTAGAGCGCGTGTGCGCTGCTATTCCTGATGCGGCCTCTGTCCTGCGCGATGGTCACGGCGACCGCGCCCACTTTGATTTGTGGGAGGCGAACCGGAAGCAACTGGTGGCCGCGGGCGTGGGCCAGGTGGAGGTGGCAGGGTTGTGCACCGCCTGCCACCGCGACGAGTTCTTTTCGCACCGGGGCGACGGTGGCCGCACGGGCCGCTTCGGCGTGGTGGTAATGTTGCGATGAAGGACAACCTGGCGCGCGTGCAGGAGCGGATAGCGGCAGCCGCGCGGCGGGCGGGCCGCGCTCCTGCCGGGGTCACGCTGGTAGCGGTGACGAAGACGCACCCGCCAGAGGTGGTGGAAGCGGCTTACCTGGCCGGGCTGCGGCACTTCGGCGAGAACCGGGTGGAAGAGGCCGCGCCCAAGATAGAGGCCGTGGCGGCATGGCTGGTCGGGCAGAAATTAGAAGCCGACCCGCCCGCCTGGCACATGATCGGCCACATGCAGAGCCGCAAGGCGGAGGACGCCGTTGGCCCGTATGCCCTCATCCATTCGGTGGATAGCCTCAAATTGGCGCGGCGGCTGGATCGCTTCGCCTCGGAAACCGGACGCCGGCTCCCGATCTTATTAGAAATCAACGTGAGCGGCGAGGCCAGCAAGTACGGCTTCACACCCGCGGAAGTCGCGGCAGCATTGGCCGAGATTGTGGCACTGCCCTCTCTGCACGTGCAAGGGCTGATGACCATGGCTCCCATCGTGGCCGACCCAGAGGAGACGCGCCCGGTCTTTCGGGCTTTGCGCGCGCTGCGGGATGATCTGGCCCGCCGCTTTCCGCAGATGGACGGGCGTCATCTCTCTATGGGGATGACCGACGACTTTGAGGTTGCGATAGAGGAAGGCGCGACCATCGTGCGCGTCGGGCGGGCGATCTTTGGCGAAAGGCGAATATGAACGCAAACAACGGCAACCTTCACGATTCCAACCTCTCTTTCATCGGCTCGGGCGTCATGGGCGAGGCTATGATCAAGGCTATCCTCAAACAGAACCTCTTGCCGCGCGAGCGCATCGTCGCCAGCGACCCCCTCGCGGACCGGCTCCGCGAACTGTCTGCCAACCTCGGCGTCGGCACGACAACCGACAATCGCGAGGCGGCCAGCCGGGCCGACCTCCTCATCCTCAGCGTGAAGCCGCAGGTGCTGCGCAAGGTGCTGGAAGAGTTGCGCGGATGTGTGCGCCCGGAAACGCTGGTGCTGAGCATCGTCGCGGGGGCGCGGGTGAAGGCCATCGCGCGCGGCCTGGGCGGCCACGAGGCCATCGTACGGGCCATGCCCAACACGCCCGCGCAGATCGGTCTCGGCATGACGGTCTGGATCGCCACGCCTGGCGTGACCCCAGAGCAACACGCCTCCGCGCAGGCTATCTTGGGCGCGATGGGCGAGGAGTTGTCGGTTGAAGACGAGGATTACCTGGATATGGCGACCGCGCTAAGCGGCACCGGCCCGGCCTACGTCTTCCTCTTCATGGAAGCGTTGATTGATGGCGGCGTGCACATGGGCTTCTCCCGCCGCGTTGCCCAACAACTGGTCCTGAAAACGATGGAAGGAGCCGTCGCCATCGCCAGGCAGACGGGCCAGCATCCGGCTGTGCTGCGCAACGCCGTCACTTCGCCCGGCGGAACCTCGGCGGAGGCGTTGTACCAATTGGAGAAGGGCGCGTTGCGCACCATCGTCTCCAAAGCCATTTGGGTGGCCTATCAGAAATCCAAATACCTCGGAGGGTTGAGCGAAGAATGAGCCAATTCATCTACATCATTAACCTCGTTTTCCAGATCATAAGCCTGGCGATCATCGCTCGCGCCCTCATCAGTTGGTTTCCCATCAGCCCCTATCATCCCGTTGTCACCCTCCTGAACCAGATCACGGAGCCGTTTTTGGCTCCTTTGCGCCGGCTCCTTCCTTCGGCGGGCGGTATGGATCTGTCCCCTCTCGTCGCTATCATCCTCTTGCAGGTGATTGAACGAATCCTCATCAGTGTTCTGATCGGCGGCCCGGCTTTCTGAGGAGTCCCCCTTTTCAGCATAACAGAAGGCCGGGTCCCCGACGGGGCCCGGCCCTCTTGCCGCCTCGTGATGTAGTCGTGTCAAAACCCTTCCGTGAAAACGCCGTTACCCGCCGTTACGCGGTCGCGCCCCTAACTTCAGCGGGATCGTCTGCTCTCGCCCGTCCCGCAACACGGTGATCTGTACCGTCTGGCCGGGCGACGTATTACGGATCAGATAGACCAGCATATCATCAAACTTGATGATGCGGTTGCCGTCCACGGCGATGATGAGGTCACCTCCCGCGCGCAAAGGGGTGTCGCCCAGGTTTATGTCGGTGTCCCGCGTGCCGGCACGCAAACCCGCCTCAGCCGCAGGGCCTCCTCTAATCAACTCGTTTACATAAGCACCGCGCAACTTGGGGTCTAGGCCCAATGCCTCCGCCCAGGCGGGTGAGAAAGTCCCGCCCCTGATGCCGAGGTAAGGATACTCGTACTTTCCCTCGGTGATAAGCGCGGGGATGACGCGGCGGACGATGCTGATCGGTATGGCGAAGCCGACGCCGGAGTTGGCCTGCACCGTAGAGCGTATCTGGAAGTTGACGCCGATCACGCGGCCCTGGGCATCCAGAAGCGGCCCACCGGAGTTGCCAGGGTTGATCGCGGCGTCCGTCTGGATCACATCAGGAATGAGGAAATCGCTTCCTATCGTTGGCAGGGCGCGGCCCAAAGCCGAAATAATACCCGACGTGAGCGATCCTTGCAGCCCGAAGGGGTTGCCGATGGCGATGGCTCTTTGACCTACCTCCAGGGTTGTGATGTCGCCCAACTCCACTGGCACAAGGTCAAGCCCTGTGGTATCTACCTTGACCACGGCCAGGTCGCTATCCAGGTCGGTGGCGATCACCTGGGCTGAAACGATAACCCCATCGGAGAAGGTTACCTGCACATCCGTCGCGTTCTGGACGACGTGGTTGTTGGTGACGATGTAGCCCACGCGATCCCAGACGAAGCCGGAGCCTTGCCCTTCTTGAAAGAAATCGTCAGGGGTTGCCTGCGGCGAACGGCTGCCGCCCAGGTCCAGCCGCTGGCGCACGGCGATGTTGACGACCGAGGGGTTAACCTTCTTATATATGGCGGTCAGGATTTCCGTCTCTATGTCGGCGCCAGGCTGGAGCACGGTAGGCTGTGCCGTCGCGGCCATCGCTTGCGTGTCTCGCTCCTGGGTGGCGGTGGGCGCCGAACGCGTCGCGGTGGGAGCTGCCGACGGTTGCTCTATGGCCGGGGTCTCGGTGGCGACGCGTTCGGTCTCAACCGCCGGCTGCGCTGGCGACCGCGCGACCTCTACCGCGGTGGGCGAAGCCACGGCGGAGATCAGCTCCCTGCTGGTTCGGCGCACGATCAAGACACTGGCGACTGCACAGATGCAGAGGAGCAGCACAGCGGCAACGATAACAAGCCCCACGAGAAGGGGGACACGATTGCGATTATCGCTCATGAATAGTCTCTTAATCCCTCCGGCGGAACCCGGTCAGCAGGAAGACGTAGTAGAGTAGGGTGGACAGGGTCTGAGCCAGAGCCGCCACGTAGGTCAGCGCGGCTGCATCCAGCACCGCCTTGGCCTGGGAGAGTTCGCGGCCATCTACCAATTGGTAGTTGCGCAGCAGGGATAGCCCCCGCGCGCTGGCATTGAACTCCACTGGCAGCGTAATCAGGGCGAAGACCGCAGCCAGGCCAACTCCGGCGACGCCGACCCAGGCCAGCGTCGTGTTGGCCGTGATCCAGCCGAAGAAGAAGAGAAGGGGCGCCACCCAAGAACTGACCGTCAGCGCAGGAACGAGGCCGCCGCGCAGGCGCAGCGGGGCATACGCCTCGTGGTCCTGCAAGGCGTGGCCGATCTCGTGGGACACGATGGCAACCGCGGCCACGGAGCGGCTCCCGGCGACACCCTGCGACAGGCGCAGCGTCTTGCTGCGCGGGTCGTAGTGATCGGTCAACTCGCCCGGCGTGCCCTCAACGTTGACTTGGTTAAGTGCCAATGGCCCCAACAGACTTCGGGCCGCGTCCAGCCCCGTCAAGCCTCGCATGTTAGGGACCTGCAGATATTTGCTGTATGCCGACCGCACCTTGAACTGGGCATAGAAAGCCAGTAGCAAGGCCGGCAGCGCAAACACGAAATAGAGAGGATCAAAGTAAAACATCGTCAGACTCCTTCTAAGCCGGTGAATGGCTCTACACTATGTGGATTACCGGCACATTTCCATTATACCACACAACTGTTCGTCCTCTCCGACAAGAGGCTCCCAATTCACCGACAGCGCCTTCAGTGTATCGCATTCTGCCCTCGTTGGCAGTGAGAGCCGATACAGTTTTATATGGTACTATCGTAGGATGTGCCGGTTGAGGGAGGGTACATACAGATTGGCAGAATGATTAGCTCTGACAGAGAAGGCATATTCATCCCCCCAGAAGTCAGCCCTTTTTCCAAAGAGGGTCATGCGACTCCATTCATCCATTCATTCACAATGTTGACATGGTGCGAATTGTGTGCTAGACTCTGACAATCTTGGCACTAGAAGAGGAGACCAGGATATGAACTAAGACCTCCCTATGCCTGCCCGTCGTTGGACCACTTCCCAGGCGATTTGTTGTTCACAGGTATTCGAGGTCCCAAAAGGAGAGGATGTCATGTTGCCCAAGTCCTACCGCGTATTCAGTGTTGTTCTCCTGATCGCCCTGGTGGTAGCCGCGTGTTCGCCCGCGGCCACACCGACTCCGCAGCCCGCCCTACCGACGCCGGTCCCTGCCACCCCGACTGCCGCCCCGGCAGCAGACCCGACGCCGGTTCCGCCAACCATCAGCATTGTCAGCGAGACCGGCTCAAGCCGTGTCATCAAGCACTTCATGGGCGAGACCACCGTCCCCAAGAATCCCAAACGGATCGTCGTATCGGGTTCCGGCTACATTGAGCACCTCTTATCCCTTGACATCGTGCCCGTCGGCTGGAGCACACCGGGCAGCACGGCTGACATCGGTGCCCCCGGTCACATTGCCGATAAACTGCGAGGCACGGTCAATGTTGGCACTATCTCCGAACCGAGCCTGGAAGCGATCCTGGGCACCGATCCCGACCTGATCATCGGCATGTCGGGGGTCCACGATTCCATCTACCAGGGTCTCTCGGCCATCGCCCCCACGGTGATCATCGCCAACCCCTGGCTGGATTGGCGGCAGACGCTCCTCATCATCGGGGAGATCGTTGGCAAAAAGGACCTGGCTCAACAGCGACTGGCCGAGTACGACAAGCGGCTGA
>JADYZS010000178.1 GCA_020853075.1 Anaerolineae bacterium
ACATACCAGCCGTCGGATTTTATCCGATGGCGGCCTGTTCCTAAAGTAGAGTAAGGAGGCCGCTTGAGAGTGCGCGTGTTCCTCGGCTTGGTCATCGTTGCCATCGTGGCGGTTGCGTGCAGGCCTGGTCCTACGGTTGTGCCGATCGCACGGCCATCTCCCACCTCTTTGCCGCCGACTCCTCTGAACCAAGAGCCAACGCGGCGGCCCACCGAAGCGGCCTCGCTACGGGCAGCGGATACGGCTACCTCGCCAGCCGAGATAACGCCCACCGAGCCCGTGCCTACGGCCACTCTGGAGCCAACGGCAACAGTGGCGCTGGCGACGGCTACGCCGCTGCCGCCCACAGCCACCTCTGCGCCGGTCACACCCACGGTAACCGTCGTGACCCTCGCGGCTACGAAGGTGCTCACCATGCCGGCAGCGACGGCGCAGGCCAGGGCGACCCCAGTTCCCTCCCCAACCGTGGTTTCCTATCCTGGAAGCGGTTCCGGCTGGGCAGGGGATGGCGGCGGCCCCGGCAACGCGTCCTATAGCCCATCGCCGCCCCTCCCCGGTTCTCTCGTACAGTCGTGGCGCATGGACTTGTATAAGCCCGATTCCTCATCGGGACTCTCGTTGCGGATCGTTTCCATGGCAGCGCGTGGCGATACCCTCTACGCCGTTTCCTCTCAAGGCATCCTCTATCGTCTGGATGCGCGCACAGGTCGCGTCCAGAACACGACCACGCTTTGGGATGAAGGCCCGCGCGGCGCGTTTGGCGCGCGCATGGCGCTGGTTGGCGACCATCTCGTGATCGGCCTCGGCGACCTGTTCATGCAGTATCGGGGACAGCGCAGCCCGTCGTACCGCTCCCGCCTGGTTGTGCTGGAAGCGGGTGGGCAGAACCGGATACGCTGGCAACTGCCGGACTATTACAATAGTGGCTACGCCTGGCTGGCGTCGGGCAATATCCTTCTGGTCAGTACCCAGAGCAACGGTGACCTCATCGCCTTTGACCTCGCCACAGGGTATGCGCGGTGGAGCCATTCTGACCCAGAGGCATGGTGGTCACTCCTCGCCGCGGATGACAGCAAGTTTTATCTCGTCCGTCGCCCCAGGGGTTACCCGGCACCGGAGACAGAAGATTATCTGCGCCGCCAGCGCTTTGTGGCCTTCAACGCGGCCACCGGGAAGGTAGCCTGGGAATCGCAGCCTGAGATCAGAGACGATGTGCAATCGGCCATGCTGAGCGAAGGACGACTTATCTTGATCGGTTGGAATCCGATACTGATCGCGTTGTCTGCCCAGTTTGGGAAGGAACTGTGGCGCTCCGGCGTGAGCCTATCCTCATATAGCCCGATGGCCGCCGGTGGAGGAAGTATCGTGGGGCGGGTGTACGACGTGGGCCGCAATGAATTGGTGGGCGTTGACGCGCAGAACGGCAGCGAGAAGTGGCGGCTGTCGCTGGCCGATGCCTACCCCAGTGGGCTGCTGCTGACGCGCGACGACGTTTTCGTGACCCTTCACGACAATGAGAAATCTTATTTGCGGCGGGTGAACGCGCAGACGGGTAAATGGGTGTCCACCGTGTTGGAGGAGACCTCGCCGTCCTACGCGTACCCCGGCACGGTTCTTGCGGCCACCGAGGGTCGTCTCCTTCTTGGCGGCTTTTCCCTCATCGTCTTCGCCGGCCAGGCCGTCACTGCCCCTTCGCCCATCACGCCGGTCAAGTTCGTCACCACGACGCTTCCGGCCTTGCCGCTATACTACGAGTCCACGGTCTCGGGCAACGGCGACGTGTGGCGCAGCCTCTCCGACGGGACAGGGGCCGCGAACCTCACCAACAGCGGAGGCGACGATTGGGACCCCGCGCCTGCGCCCGATGGTCGCCTCGTCGCCTTTGAGTCGTACCGCACCGGCACGAGCGAATTCTGGCTGATGCGGAGCGACGGCGCCGACCAGCATCCCCTGGCCGAGACACGCAACGCCAATGTCTATAACGCGCACCCGTCCTGGTCGCCCGATAGCGGGCAAATCGCCTTCGTCTCCAACCGTGGTGGCGAATTCCAGGTTTGGGTCATTCGTCCAGATGGGAGTGACCTTCATCCCCTCACCGCGGAAGGGCGCAACACCGATCCTGCCTGGTCACCCGACGGCAAGGCCATCGCCTTCATCTCCAATCGCGGCGGCAACGACGACGTCTGGCTGATGAACGCGGATGGTAGTGCCGCCCGCCAGGTAACCTTCACGTCGGAGCGCGAGGCCTCGCCTGCCTGGTCGCCGGACGGGCGCTATCTCGCCTTTACCCGTCAGGTATCACCCCATGCCGCTGACTGGGGCCAGATCATCATCAAGCGACTGGACGGTGGGTTGGAGATCCTGGCCCCTTATTCTCAGTACGCTTCGGACCGTAACCCATCCTGGTCGCCCGATGGCACGCGGCTGGCCTGGGCTCGCAAGACAGAAGATCCCGGCAAACCACAGGTCGTCATCGCCCGGCTAGACGCGGGCGCGCCACCGGCCATCCTGGACATCCGGGCAGATCCGGCCTGGGCTCCGGCTGCACAACAGCCCTGAGCCCCGAGAGAATCATAAGGTTGATGAGAGAGGTAGGCAGTAACAAACAGAGGCCCTGCTCACAAAAGCAGGGCCTTCGGTTTAGCCTACGCAGGTCGTCGTGCTCGTCGGCACTTCACCAATGGATGACGACGGGCGTGCCGATGGATGCCCAATTGTACATGAACTGCGCGTCGGCGTTGGTCAGGTTGATGCAGCCGTGGCTCATAGGGCGTCCGAAGTTGTTGTGCCAGTAGGTGCCGTGGATGGCGTAGGCTTTGTAGAAGTACATCACCCACTGCACGTTCGGGAGACGATAGCCGGGGCCCGACATCGTCTGTGCGCGCACCTTCGTACGGACGGCAAAACGGCCTGGGGGCGTGGGATAGCGGGCGATGCCTGTGCTCACCAGCACGTTCAATACGACGGTGTTGCCCTCGTAGGCGCGCAGCCGTTGCTCCGACAGGTCTATGTCTATCCACCGCCCCGACGTTCCAGGGTTGGGGTTAGGCTTTGGTTGCGGCTTAGGAGTGGGGGCGGGGGCCGGGTTGCTGCGGCCAGGGATCACCAGGCGTTGGCCGACGTAAATCAAATTGGGGTTACGGATGCCGTTGGCCGACATGAGGGCCTGGAGCGAAATGCTGTAGCGCGCGGCAATGTTGGCGAGGGTATCGCCCCGACGCACGTAGTACACGGCTCCGGAGCCAGGGTTAGGGTTCGGGTTGGGGGCGTTGCCGCTGGGGATGACGAGCCGTTGGCCGACCCAGATGAAATTGGCATTGCGCAGGGAGTTTGCCTGGGTGATGCTCCCTACCGAGACGCCGTAGCGAGCAGCGATGCTGGCGAGCGTTTCCCCTCGCCGTACAACGTGGACCACTTGGGCGGACTCTGTATCCGCCGACACGACACCGCTCACAACCAGCTGGCTCACGACGAACAGCAGAACCAATGCGATACGCACTGCTCTCCTCATCTTCACATCTCCTCCCAGCAAGTCGCGGCCAGCACGCGTCCTTTGCCATCACAGATTAAGTATAACTGACTTTCGCCCAATTGACAACTTCTTGTAGCCTTCCCCAGCCGAACCACAAGTAGTAGGGATATACGCTGTTCTTGCGGAAGGGGAAAGACGCCCCCACAAGTCATTGCCCTTACTACGTATCATGACGCAAAGAATGGCGAAAAGTTCCGCCTTGCGGCAAATTGATTTATGTGTGGCTGTCGGACCCGACAGCCCGGCGGTTCTTCACTCCCAACGCCTATGCCCGCGTCCTACGGCCAACCAGAGGATGCGCCGGAGCGCGGTCTCGTAGGTATGTCCCTCCTCCAGTGCGGTCAGGATCCAGTTGGAGTCCATTTCCAGGCTACAATCGGGGTTCACATCAATGACGAAGATACGACCCTCGGTATCAATCCGCATATCTATCCGGCCATAGTCACGGCAGCCCAAAGCGTGCCAGGTCTTGAGCGTGACATCCCGCACCGCGGCCTCAGTTTCGGGGCTCAGGCGGGCCGGGCCCCGCCGGATGCGTTTGTAGTCTTCGCTCTCTACGTTCCATTTGGCGCGGTAGGTGATGATGTGTGGAAGCCCAGGAGGAACTTGCGAGAAGTCAAACTCGCGTAGCCCGATGATCCTCAAACCATCACATTCCTCCAATAACGAAGCAGTGACTTCGCTACCTTCAATATAGGGTTCAACAAGGACAGGCCAGCCATACTCTGCGGCCACATGCTCCGCCTGTTCGCGCAGACTCTTTGTATCTTGCACCACAGAATGGTCATCTATTCCCCCCGATGCGTGTTCCTTAACCGGCTTAACGATCAGCGGAAAAGGGAGGCGACCATCGGGAGTATCGCCGGCGTGAAGAAGGTGGAAAGGGGGTGTCGCGATGTTGTGGCGCAGCAATCGGCGTTTGAGCGCCACACGATCAGAGGTAAGACACACTACGGGGGCGCGATTGCCCGTATAGGGGATGCCTTGTCGTTCCAGGAGCATCGGGATGCGGTGGATCTCGCTTCCGTCCAAGAACTCGCAAACGTTAAAAACAACGTCCACTCGTTTCTCTCGCAGCCACTGAGGCAGACCCCGCAAATGGCTAATACCGTGCACAATGACCTGGGCATTGGGTGTGCTGCGCAGCGCGTTGCCTACGGCCTCTGCCATCTCCGCTACGGCTGTGTTAATCTCCTGCCGTTCTGTCTCTGCCCCGCCCCACTGCTCCAGAGACATCGCACCGTGCAATACTGCCACACGCAAAGATGTGGCCCCCTGCCCAGGATCGTCCATCTCACCTCCGGTTTATGCGGTTGTGACGACCGGCTGCTTGGAGAGGCTGCCGGTCACTCTATCTGGGATATTATAGCAGCCCTGGTGTAGAGTCCCAAACTCTAACGGTGAGTCTCCTCAATTGGGGATGCTATACGCCTGATACGGAGCACCTATGGTCTGGCAGACCTCTAGGGTTGGGATAGCCCACTGGTGGGGTTGTCTCTTGTGCGCATTCATGCTACAATGCAACCACAGGGGGATAGTTGGCACTCAACGGTGTTAATCCTCATGCTCAGGGGCCGGTGTTCTCGCAACGAGGTGGCAAATGAGTCTAAACCTGGAAGCACCCACAGAACTTCTGGACGCTATTCTGCAAGCGGAACGGAAGATCGCCGCGAATCGCCAGGAACTCCACGCCGCGCGAGCAGAGCGCGCGGCGGCGCTGCAACTGGAAAGCGATAGCAGCAAGACCCTGGCAAACCTTGATAGTGAGATAAAACGGCTCGGCGGGCAGCCTCATCGCCGCAGCAGGGCCGCCTACCTTGATGGAGAGACACTGGAACGGGGAACCCTGACCCTGACCAGCGATGCCGTACACTTCTCAGGGTGGCGTGGCAAGGTTGAGATCCCCCTCCGGGCCATCCAAAGCATTGCCCTGGGCACCTCGCTTCTACCGCCATTTGCAGGCATACCGATCCTCGGCAACCTCTGGCCGGGCCGGCCACGGAGCGGCGAGACTATCCTCCTTACGGTGCGAGAGAGCCCCGTCGCAGCCCAACAGTTGGCCGTCATCGGCGACCTGAAAGAGGCTGCGCTTTGGCAGCAGGAGATCCTGATACAGCAGCAGCAGGTTGATCAGGTCACGGCTCTGAAGACGCAACTTCTCAGCGAACGCGAGGAGGCGGTAGCCGCTCTGGCGAAGGCGCGCGAGGCGTTTCGGCAGGCCCAGAGCCGCGTGGAACTGATTGAAAAAGAAGCGGCTGTCCTACGGGCCCAGATGGATACCCTGAAAGCGCAGCAGCGCGCAGAAGAAGCGAAGGCGCGCAGTGCCGAGGTCCTCCCTGCTCCCAAGAGAGACGAACCGTGAACGCGGATACCGTCCCTCCCCGCCGATGCTATCGCTGTGGCTATCCCATAGATCCCTCCCTCTCGCCCTTGACAGCCTGCCTGTTCTGCGGCGTTCTTCCCGGTGAGGGAACGCCCCTGCCGACCATCCGACTTGTACGACCATCGGGTGAACCTGCACCACAGAAAGACTCCCTCAAACCGGGCAAATGCCATCGCTGCGGCTACGCGCGCACTACTGCTCTCTCGCCGGAGAGCCCGTGTCGCATCTGTGGCGCGGTGACAGAAGAAGGTGTATCCGCCCCGCTTCTCAGGCTTAGCCGCTCCGGGCAAGGGTACACCCTTGTGGCCGGCGCGGGCGTTCTCGCCCTCGTCCTCCTGATCGTTCTTGTCTCGTATGCCCTGGGCTTCCGCTTGACGGGAGCCGTCCCCCCTGCCGCAGCCACGGCGACGGCTCAGATCTTGCTGGCAGCCGCTCGCCAGGCCACGCAGACAGCAGTCGCAGCCTTGACGCCGCCCACACCCACCCTCACACCGACGGTTGCCCCTACGCCCACCCCCAGTCACACCGCGACGTCGCTCTTCACGCCGACGCCGGCACCGACGGCCACCGACACCCCGACGCCCAGCCCTACGCCTACCCTCTCCGCCGATTACGATACCCTGCGCAGAGCGGTAGAGAGAACATTGGGGGCGGGCAATCGCGAGGGAGTAGCGAGGTTATCCCGCTTCTCGGTAGATAGCGGGACGGAGCCGGTCATCTCGTTGGCCTGGGCCATCAACCGCGGCGCGACGGCGACGCTCACCGCCAGCAGCGCTATGATTGACCTGTCTCGCATCCTGAAAGAGATCGCGCAGGCGGGCGCGGCCTACGGGGGCGTGCGGGTGGAGGGAACCTTCCCGGTAGCCGGCGATGCGAATGAGGTGGTCGTCGTGCGGGCGCTCTACACGCGCGCCACCCTGGAGACGATCAACTGGAACACCTTCCGCTTTGATACCGTCTATGAGATCGCCTCCGAAGCCGAGGTGCACCCCGATTTCCGCAGGAAGTGAGGCGGACTCCCTCTCACTTAGTAAGTCGCGCCCCTGACAAAATCGTGGTTTGGTGGTAAGATATGCTTTGTCGGCTGGTGTAACGATTACTTGCGGGCGATTAGCAAAACGGGTGGAAAGCCCCATGACTCCGGTCACCATAATGAATCCCAAATCCCTTCAACTGAGATGGAGGTGAATAACGTGGCGACAAAGGAGCGGCGAAACATCCAGACCCGCCAGCAGCTTTTTGATTTCCTCCAATCACAGATGCAAACCGCATACCGTAGCCTGCGGGAAGAGCAACGGCTTGAGTCTGAGAGCAGCCTGATTAAAAGTTACATTTTTGAAGTTGATCTGCCCGCAACCCTAAACGGCTCTCAGGAGAAGCAAGGACATCTGAAAGGGTTCCTGGAGGAACTATTTAGACCCCCGTCACTCAAAGAAGCGTGGCTTAATGTGTACCCGAAAGAGGATGAGGGGTTCTTTGAAGTCAACCTCAAACATAGAGAGCAGGACCTGACTCTATATCTTGATACTATCACCAATCCGAGATTCTGGTTAGGGTTCTCGGTCAGCCATTCGGCGATGCTTGACCGGTGGTTTGAGGCCATCCCCCAGGCGCGGAGCGAATTGGATTTTGTATGGCTATGGCCCGCATTTCTAGAAAGAGTCCAAAGCCGCGGTGCCCCGCGTGGGTTTGGTCTGGACTACGACTACAGGCGTTTTGAGGACGGTGACGGCGAGACAACAACCTATCTCAAAATGCAGTTATGGGGTAGCAGTGAGACACAGAAACTTTATGGTCTGCTGAGAAGGGATCCGACCTTCCAGGACAAAGTCGTGCTCTCCAAAGTGCGACTTAAGGAGTCTGGCGATTCTAAGAATGATGATGAAGCCTTCGCTCTGCAAGATGTAAAATATACAGGCAAGTTCACGACACGGGGTACCGACTTCAGCACCCATGCTGCCACCCTCAGTTTTGTACGCAGCGAATATGAGAAGAGAATACGAGGTATTGAGGACACCTATGCTCTCCGCTGGAAGGAAGCGGAACAAGGTGGAGTTGTTCTAGAAGGATTCGCTATACACTTCATACCTACCGGGGCTGAACTCCCTGTTAAAAAATTCTGTGAACGCGTGCTAGACGGGACGGCCCCTTTCCGATTACTCGGTTTCCCAAGGATGCTCGGCGATTCGTTCGCAGTAATGGAGGTCATTGATCTGCATACGGGGGGTGAGCTTTCCTTCGAAATCTACCCTGATATTCTTTCCGTGTATCTACCGGAAGGAACTTGTGGGAACAGTATTGCGCGCCTCTACACCAACCTACAACATTTCTTCAATATCCGGTTCACAGTGGAGGCGGACAATGGTGACAAACTCTTTTAGCCATCTCCTGCCGAACCTGTTCATAGGATTGTGTGCGGGTTCGCCCCATTTGCGTCCGTATTCTGAACGATTTGGACACGAGCTCGCCTATCAGGTATTCAAGTTTGAGGTTCGGTTTTCTATGTCTGCTGGTGGACAGGCGAACCCCGATGCCGTAATCGCCTCAAAGAAAGTCGCTAATACCTTTCTCTTGGAATGGACTGAGTCTGCAAGCATCAGCGATGACAAGAAAGCCCAGTTGGAGCGTTATTCAAGGGTAAGTGCGAGGGACTTGACTGATATTATCGCTGTTCCACCTGCTGCCACTAGGACGCATGATGTTGCTGTCATTGTTCGGGCGGCAGCAGCAGATTCGTTCAGAAGGTGGTTGGTAGATAGACAGTGGCGATTTCCGCTAATGGTGTTTGACCCTCAAGAAGGCCGGTACACATTGAAAAAGGTTGAGTTTGGGTTTCAAGAGAAGAGAACGGAGGATTTCTTTGCGGCTGGTATAAATGTTGAAAGAATCCCATTGAGCTATCTGCCATTTCCGTTGGATCAGGTCTCACGTGCTTCTATTGTTGCACCTACCATTCGTCATCTGATCGCTCTTGTGATCAGAGGCATTCAACAGATTGGTATTGAGGGATTCTGCTCAGGGTACGTTCCAGCCTGGAGCTTCATTGCTGACAGAAAGCAAGGCGAACTCATGAGGGCTACAAAGGAAGTCTTGAACGCCCTTGGCAGAAAGCCGGGATGCAAAGATCTGTTAGAAAGAGTACAGGGCGATCCTCCGAAATGGCGTTTGGCGACCAGGGACGTTTTTCGTAAGAGAGCACAGTTCTATCGCGACCGGCTTAACATTTTCATTTCTGAGCATGAGGGCGAGGATTTTCAGCCGGAATTGCCCTTTGATGAAACTGGTGATTAGTAACTACATCGTTCCGTGCCCTTGATTATACTTTCCCTGGCCCTATCAATTAAGGAGATTACTTGGTTATG
>JADYZS010000179.1 GCA_020853075.1 Anaerolineae bacterium
CAGAAACGCGGAATCGGTAGTCGTGGAGGGATGGCCGAGTGGTTGATGGCGACGGTCTTGAAAACCGTTGTGAGGGCAACTTCACCGGGGGTTCGAATCCCTCTCCCTCCGCCTGGTTGTGCCATCACTTAGAGATGCAACCTGTGTGATTTGCTTAGCGTCGCGCCTTGGGTTATAATGATTCTGGTTGTGTTACCATAACCCGAAGGCATGATCCGGTCCGAGGGGAGGTGCCGGAGTGGTCGATCGGGGCCGCCTGCTAAGCGGTTGTACGACCTATAAAGTTGTACCCAGGGTTCGAATCCCTGCCTCCCCGCCATTCCGCAGGGACCCAACCACCTGATTGAGTGTGCCCCAGTAGCTCAGGGGATAGAGCGCAGCGCTGCGGACGCTGAGGCCGCAGGTTCAATTCCTGCCTGGGGTACCTGAACCCGGTGTAAAATCGTGGGGCCAGGACTGAGCAATGTCCTGGCCCCCCTTAATTCTTAACAATTTCTCGTCCGACCTTAACTGCCGCCTCTCAGTCGTCCGAGAAGCCCCGTTCCACCTGGTTTCGCTTCTCGGATCTCTGGGGTAAGGATCTTCACAAAGTTGCGCACTTCTCTAGCCAGGCCACTGTTAGGTTGGCTCATGATCAGCGGGACGCCCCGATTCGCTGAGACGGTCACCAGGGCCTCTTCGTCTGGCAGTTGTGCGGCCAGTTTTAGTTTCAGTTGTGCTTCTATGGCGGTGGCAGAAAGTCCTGAACCGGCTCGGTTGAGTACCAAATGTACTTCGGGAGGGGGATTGCGCCTTGAGCGTGCGATCTCCAGGGCCACAGGGGTCAGGCTGAGAGTCGCCAAATCGGGAGTCAGAACGAGTGCTACAATATCGGTGACCTCCAGGAGCGACAAGGCGAACTGCTGATCCGGCGGTGGTGCATCCAGAACGATGTAATCGGCAATGGATTTCAGGAGAACCACGATTCTAGCCAACACGTGGCTGGGTAGAGCATTGAGGTCTTCTTGCGGTCTTGGCGCAAGAAGAACCCTGATGCCTGATGCGTGAGGTACCAAAACCGTTCCCACCACGTCGCTATCTAGTTCGTTGATATACGGGACAAGATCGGCCCAGGTACGACCGGCAGGGACGTTGAGCAGGAGATCAAGGTCGCCAAAAGGAAGGCGTGTATCCATTAAAACCACGCGCTTGGCGGAAGCGGCCCTCAGCGCGATAGCCAGATTAGTCGCCACCGTCGTTGCACCGGCTCCCGATTTCACGCCCATCACGGCAATGACCCTGGCTCCCTGCTCCATGTGAACCTGCAGGAGTGCCTCTATTCGCGCCAGTAGATCCTTGCGATTGATGGGTTTGGTCATGTAGTCGCTGGCTCCTGCACGCAGGCCCTCAATCTTGTCGTCCACCCGCGTGCGAGCCGAGAGCATGAGGATGGGCACGTTTGAGATCCCGGGTGTCTGGCGTATGGTCCGGCAGACCTCAAACCCATCCATATCGGGCATCATGACGTCAATGACGACGAGATCATGAGGCTCCTGCGCAGCCAGCCGAAGACCTTCGTGACCGCTGCGTGCAGAGGTTATCTGGTATCCTTCTGGGTTAAGCATGAGAGTCAGAAGGCGCACTGAATCAGGGTCATCGTCTATGAGAAGGATCTTGATCGGCATGGTGCGCACCCTTATCGTATGAATGGCTGGCGCTACGTTCCGGCCCGTCTTATTATAACACAAAGTTGGTTGTTAGCGTAGTTGAATTTCGGGCTCTGTGTCGGTAAGCAATATCTCTGTGATGGGATGGGGAACTTCTTCTGGGGCATGATCGTCATAATGGATGAGAGAAACAGACTACGTGGGTCAAACTGGAGGAGGTGTCAAAGTGAAAACGCGCCTTGCACTACTAGTCGTCTGGGTTGCGCTCCTTTTAGTAGCCTGTGGGCCCGCCACAAGTCCGCCCCCGACCGACGAAGGAATCTCGCGCCTTACCCCCACGCCAGCCCCAGGAGAAGAAGCCACGCCTGGTAAGGGTGGCGAAGAGAGCAAGGGACTTCTCTTAGTGTATGAGCGTAGCGGGGGCATTGCCGGTGTGCAACAGGTGTACGAGATCCACGCGGATGGCCGCGTGGTGACAAAGGATGATCGCCAGGCCGCGAGCACCACGATACAAATGGATGCTGCATCTGTGAAAGACCTGGTCATGGCGATAGAGCGGGCCGGATTTTTTGATCTGAAGGAGACGTACCTGCCGATCAACAAATGCTGTGACCGCATGACCTATCGCATTACCGTTTATCGCAACGGTGTAGGAAAGTCGGTAACAACGATGGACGGCGTCGAGAACCTGCCTGAGTCGCTGGTTCAGGTGCAAACGGCACTCGCCGCCTTCTTACAGAAAGCCACCCCGACTCAATGAGCCAAAGGCGTTAGCAAGAAAGGGCGACGGCAAATGCTGTCGCCCTTCTTTTTTGAGAATATGTGTTGTTTGGTCTATGGCCGGCGGACGAAGCGCTCGTATTGCATCTGGTCAACAGCCTCTCGCGTCAGAAGCGAGGCGCGGGGAATGAGGATATTTTCCTCTGATGCCGCACCGAGCGCGGCAGCGCTGGTGGCCGAAAAGGTGATACGGCGCACGAAATACGATCCGGCATACCCATCGGCGTTGTTGGCCCCGACGCCCCATAGGTAAGTCGTACCAAAGGATGCTCCTGTCGGGAGGCCTGAAAGGGTAAGGCTGTTTCCGGTCAGGCCCAGGATAAAGGTGCGCACCGCCGCGAAGTTTAGCCTGTACAGTTCCCAATCGTAGAGGTCGGGAGGGTTGACGCTGCGCCGGTTCCAGGTGAAGGTAATCGGGAGCGTGCTGGTGGTCGGGCTGGAAGGACTAACCAGGGCAACGTCTGCGGCTTCAAAACTACCACCATACCGGGCTGAGTTCGCGGCATAGCGCGAAATATCATCGCTCAGCCACAGAGCCACTTTTGTGGTGTCAGGAGCGTTTTCGTAATAGACGTAATACCACTGATTAGCAGCAGTAGCCTGACGCCCCGTAAATTTGTAGATCCCTTGCGCGTCGGTTGCCGTCGTGTCGTTCACAGAGCAACTGACTGAACCATTGGAAGCCAGGGTACACAGGCGTAGTTCAAGGGCGATACCCGGTGCCGGGTCGCCCTGCAGGGTCACGCGGCCATAGATTCCCACTGCCGGTACGTCTGCCGCGTTGCGCAGGACGGCGGGCATGAAAAGGTGTTGAATCTGCGAGGCTCTTGCTCCCACCCCCACAGCGGCCCACGCGTTGCGGGTGCTTGCTTCCTCCGGGCTACCGTTGCCAAAAAGATCCTTAGCGGTCTGCACTGTGCAGGCGCGGGCGACGGCGAAGTTAGAGGCAGGCGTCAGACATTGCGTCAGCGCCCGATAGAATACCCTCTCCATCTTACTGCGACCAACCCCTGCTACGTTCACGGCATGGAACGTGCCGCCCTGCGCCAATAGATAGGCAGCCTTGTTGGGGATGCCGCTGTTGATGTGAACGCCGCCTCCGTCAATCCACAGGGGGAGCGCAGCATAGATGCTCATGTGATCGGGCTGGCCGGGCCCTCGGGCAGGTAGGGTGGCACTGTACACGCCCTGGGTGGGGTCGGCCATGCTCCGTAGCGCGTCCCCCGCTGTCCCGGGTGTATAGACATCCTCCCCGATGAGCCAATCGGCCTGAGCCGGTGTCGCATAGAACTCCACCAACGTGCCGAAGATGTCGGACATAGACTCATTGAGGGCACCTGACTGGTCTTCGTAAATCAGTTCCGCTGTGTACTCTGTCACGGCGTGCGTCAGTTCGTGGGCCACGACGTCAAGCCCCCGCGCCAGGGGTGCGAAAATGATACCATCGCCGTCGCCGTACACCATTTGCCGGCCGCTCCAAAAGGCGTTGTTGAACTTGACGTCGTAATGGACGGTGGAACTGATCGTAGCCCCCGCGTTGTTGAAGCTATCCCGGTTATGAATAGTCTTATAATAGGAATAGACCAGGCCCGCGTTGATGTGGGCGGCGCGCGCGTCGGTGTCTCCGGCAGCGCAGGTAGTATCGGCCTCGGCGCAGACGAGCGTGCCGGGTAGGAGAGTGCTGTTATTTGCCGTAAAAGTCCGGCGATCCTGAGCCGTGTTCAGATTATTGTAGCGATGGCGGATATTGCCGGTACGGGCGTCCACAAAAACCATCCAGTCGCCCAGGACGCGCTCAGAATAGAGATTGACAAGCCACGTAAGAGTTGGTTCGCCCTTGCCCGTATAGATAACGAGTTTTGATCGCTCAGGACGGAGCGTTGCCGTCTCGTCTCCTACGTCGGCAAGAGCCCGTTTCTGCGCCTCTGCAAAGGATAAGGTGGGTTTTGTGTCCAGGGCGATACCGGCATAATACTCCCCGTTGACAGCCTGCAAGCGACCGTCGCCCGTGACATGGGCCACCAGTTGACCGCCCCAGACGGGCACACCCTGATAGTATTGATCAAAGCGAAGGTGGGTGATGCCCAAATCGTCGGTCTCGCTGGCACGCTTCCGCAATTCGCTATCCGGATCGCGCAAGCCGTACAGGCCGCGGTAGGCGGAGAAGAACGCGCGGGCCGTTGCCTCTGGATTGCCATTTGCCATCGTCCTGACACCGGCAGATAAATCACCGGCCAGGAAGCGGGGGGCGTTGAGCGTCTCATCCCACAGCACTTCCAGCGTATCGCCGCTGTGACGCTCTATCTCTGCCAGGATTGTCGCGGCCGGTCTGTTCTCAAGGGGGGGGAGCGGCGCTTGTGCCGTTGAACCGATCCCGGCGCTGAGCGCCAGGATGGCCGCGAGGATGCACCAGCGGGCGAGGTTGATGAGCGTTTTTCTCATGCCTATCTCGTCTTTCTTCTAGGCTTGGGCCTTAATAAGATGCTGCACCGGCAGACAATCAATGCCAGGTCAGCTGTTGCAGGCGACTTCGTGCGGCGGCTGCGCTCTGGCTGAAGGGCGCCAGATAGATGTGCTGCTTCAGATCAAAGATTGCCTGGTTGACTTTTCCCAACTGGGCGTACGCCAAGCCACGGACATAGTATGGGAAGGGATACAACGGGAGCAGGATCAGCGCCTGGGTTTCGTCCTCTATCGCGCTCGGCAGGTCTCCCTGGCGCGCGCGTTGCAGGTAAGCCTGACCCCGCAAAGCGTAAGCCAACGGCTCTTGAGTCATTTCTAGCGCGCGCGTGGTGTCGGCAATGGCTTCATCATTGCGGCCAAGAGACGCGTAAGCCGTGGCGCGTACCATGTAGGCTTCTCGCCGCGACGGATCTAGTGCCAGCGCGCGGCTCGCGTCGGTTGCTGCGCCTTCAACTTCACCTGTGCCGAGGAGAAGGCGAGCACGCTGCGTGTACGCTATTTCCAGATCAGGCGCCAGCGCGATGATGCGGTTATAATCGGCCAACGATTCTTCAACTTTGTCGCTGGGCCACATGTCGGCGCGCAGCAGATAGGCGACCATGTCTTGGCTGTTGGTGCGGATGCGATCCGTTAGATGCTCAAAGAACCGCTGGTCTGCGTCGCCGGGGCGCGCTTCTACCCGAACGCTGAGCTCGCGCTCCTGCCCGTCGCGTACGACGCGCAGGCGGAATACCGTGCCGGGAGAGGACGAGCGTACTGGGCTAACTACATCCGTGTTGCTGCGGGCGGCTTTGCCGTTCACTGCCACCACCCAATCGCCCACAAGCAGACCTGCTCTATCGGCCGGCTGGTCGGGAATGACGGCCAGTACCAGTGCCCTGACCTCGTCCGAAGGCGCGTGAAAGAGGGTCCTCAAGTGCTTGCTGTCGGGGCCGAAAATGGCGCCCATCCAGGCGCGCGGTGCGTCAGGGTCGGGGGTGGCGGTGGCTTCAATACGACGTGGGGGGCGTGAGGGTGCAGGTCGCCCGCCGGTTGGTGTCGGCGCTGTGGGCGCAAACGACGCGCAGCCGGCCAGAAAAAGAAGAGCGACCGTCGCGACAACCAGGGCCAGGAGGATGCGCGGTGAAGCGGAGAGGGAGCAACCCACGCCAGGTCGCTCCCTCTGATCGCCGGTAGCAAGCCGCCTAGAAAATACCGAGTTCCTCTTTGGCTTCATCGCTCATCATGCTAGGATTCCAGAACGGCGACCACACGAGATTGATATTAACCTCATCCAAGTCCGGGAATCTCTCGTGAAGGAGCATTTGTGCCTCGCCGATCATCTGCGGCCCTACTGGACAGGCGGGCGTCGTGAGCGTCATATCAACGTTGAGTGCCTTGTTGTTGATAGATATGTCATACACCAGGCCCAGGTTAATGACATCCAGGCCGATCTCCGGGTCTCTTACGTTCTTCAGCACTTCCCTTACAGCGTCTTCTGTTACCATGACTCTACTCCTAGCATATTGTCTTTGGGGCGGTTAAGTAGCGGAAGCGATCAGGATGTCCTTGCCGTCAACTTTGACCTTGTACGTCGGCACAGGCTCAAAGGCGGGCATCGTCAGCGCGGCGCCCGTGCGCACGTCAAAGTGTGCGCCGTGGCGCGGGCAGATGATTTGGTGATCATCCAACTCGCCTTCGGCCAGCGGGCCCCCATCGTGGGTGCACACGTCATCAATCGCGTAGATCTCTCCGTCCACGTTAAACAGCGCAATGAACTGCCCGTCCACTTCAACGAGCATCCTGTCGCCGGGACGCAATTCGTCCGTCTCGGCGACTTTCACGTAACCAATCATCCAACCTCCTCAGTCGGTTATTCTAATCTCTCTATTCCTCGTCGGGCCATTTGTCCATGCCCCACACGCCTGCCTTTAGAGCCTTCAGCGAAAGGAGCGCGCACTTCAGTCGCACCGGCCCGATAGGGATGCCGAGAAGATCAAGAATGTCGTCTTTGTTCAGCGTTTTCACTTCGTCAAGGGTCATGCCCTTGATTTCGTCGGTGAGCATGGAGGCAGATGCCTGGCTGATGGCACACCCCTGACCCCAAAAACGGACATCGGCCACGCGGTTGTCCTTGATCAGCAGGTCTATGCCGATACGGTCACCGCAAAACGGGTTGTGATCCTCGTAGGTGATGTCGGGTTGTTCCAACCGGCCCTTGTTGTGGGGGTGGCGGTAGTGTTCCAGGATCTCGTCTCGGTAGAAGTCGTCCATGACCGCAGTGGCCCTTTTTAGATGGCGAAGATATCTTTGGCCCGGTAGATTCCGGCAACGAGCAAATCAATCTCCTCGGGCGTATTGTAAATGTAGAAACTGGCCCGCGCGCTGGCGGCAATGCCGAGTTTTTCGTGGATGGGCGCGGCGCAATGGTGGCCGGCGCGGATGGCGATCCCTTCCTGGTCAAGAATGGCCGCCAGGTCGTGAGGATGGATGCTGTCTACAGCGAAGGCCACCAGACCACTCCGTTCCGGCGGCGGGGGGCCGAGACGTTTGAGGTTGGGAATCTCACCCAGGCGTTCCCAGGCTTGGGTAACCAATTCTACCTCATGGGCTCGTAGTCGCTCCATGCCTAACGCGGTGAGATAATCTACCGCCGCGCCCAACCCGATGGCTTCGGCGATGGCCGGCGTACCTGCCTCAAATTTCCACGGGAGTTCGTTCCATTTGGAGCCGGTCAGCCGTACCTCGCGGATCATGTCGCCACCGCCCATGAAGGGGGGCATCTCCTCCAGGAGAGCCCGTCTGCCATAAAGAACACCGATGCCTGTCGGCCCCATCATCTTGTGGCCGGAGAAGACGCAGAAATCACAATCCCAATCCTGGACGTCCACAGGCAGATGAGGGACCGCCTGCGCGGCATCCACCAGGCACAGCGCACCGGCTGCGTGGATGCGGGCAACGATCTCCTTCACCGGGTTGATGGTGCCGAGGACGTTGGATGCAGCGGTGAAGGCAACTAACTTCGTGCGGCCATCTTCCAGGGCGCGATCCAACGCGTCCAATTGCAGACGCCCATCCTCATCAAAGGGGACGTAGGAAAGGCCCGCACCGGCCTGTTGCGTGACTAATTGCCAGGGGACGATGTTGGAATGGTGCTCCATCTCGGTGGAGACGACGCGCACGCCGGGGCGCAGATTGGCGAGCCCCCAGGCATAGGCCACCAGGTTGATCGCTTCGGTCGCATTACGAGTATAGATAATCTCTTTCGGGCTGCGGGCATTGACGAAGCGTGCGATCTTGGCGCGCGCGCCTTCGTAGCGTGCGGTTGCTTCCTCGGACAGCGTGTGCACGCCGCGATGGACGTTGGCGTTGTATTCCCGGTAATAGGTGTCCAGCGTCTCAAGCACGGCGCGCGGTTTTTGCGACGTTGCCGCGTTGTCTAAATAATGTAGAGCGCGCCCGTGTACCTTGCGCTGAAGGATCGGGAAGTCCTGCTTGATCGCTTCTACGTCCAGGGTGGGGATAACAATGGTCTCGTTCACGAACGGTCCACCTCATCAACCGGCACGAAAACCGTGTCATTGGCATACAGGGCCGGATCCACACCGGCCTGGCGTAGCATCTCTTCACGTTTGAACCGGGTCACGGCTTCTTTTGCCGTCGCCATACCCAACGTGGCGCAGCGGAGACGCGTAGCGACAATCTCGTGACCCAGCAGGTCAAGAATGGTGTCTAGGGGAATCTCTTCCACCTCTTGCAGGGTCTTACCCTTGAGCATCTCTGTCACCATGCTGGTCGCGGCCTGGCTGATGGTGCAGCCTTCGCCTTCAAAGGTGATTTCCTCTACACGGTTATCGCCGTTGATCCTCAGATAGAGGGTGATGATGTCACCGCAGCCAGGGTTACCGCCTTTTTGCACAACGGTTGCGTCGGACAAGGCTCCGTAATTACGCGGGGTTTCGTAGTGATCCAAAATAAAGTCTATCTTGGCTTGGCGATCCATTCCTCACCTCAGGGGCGTAGTGTACCACCATTAGGAGTGACTGTCAATCAAGGATGGCATGATCCGATAATTGAGAACGGATAGATGGAAGGTACGATACCGACCGCCTATCCGTTCTCAGCCGTGCTGCGATTCCCCCTCAGACGTTCCTCTCAATAGGTACGCCTACCAGGTTGCCCCATTCTGTCCACGAACCATCGTAGTTGCGGACGCTGGGGTAGCCTAGCAAGTAGGTCAGGGCGAACCAGGAGTGAGAAGATCGCTCTCCGATACGACAATAGGCGATCACGTTCTGGTCAGGCCTCAGGCCTTGCTCTTGTTCGTAGATGGCCTTGAGTTCGTTGACCGGCTTGAAAGTGCCGTCCTCGCGTACGGCCCGTCCCCACGGGATGCTCTTCGCTCCGGGAATGTGGCCGCCGCGGAGCGACCCTTCCTGGGGATAATTCGCCATGTGCAGCAACTTGCCGGAGTATTCGTCGGGCGAACGCACGTCCACCAGCGGTTGGCCCGCCTGGATGTGCGCCAAGACCTGGTCGCGGAAGGCACGGATCTTGAAGTCGGCCCGCTGCGGGGCGTGGTAGGTGACC
>JADYZS010000180.1 GCA_020853075.1 Anaerolineae bacterium
AACTGGTGGGTGCAGGGATTTGCCCCCAACTACGGGTTGGCGCTGCGCGGCCCGGCAAACGTCTCATTCTGGAAGCAATTTGAGACGCTTGGTGGAAGCCATTCCGCGCAGTTGGTGGTCAACTACACATCCCCTACTGCCACACCGACGCGGACGCCAACTGCCACCCGCACGCCGACCCGGACGCCCACCGCCACGGTCACGCCTACGCCGACCATCACCCCCACAGGCACTCAGCCGACGGCGACGCGCACCCCTCCAGCAACCGCGACCCACACAACGACGGCGACACGGACGCCCACGCGAACCGCCACGCCGACGCGTTTACCCATCCCCTCTCGCGGCTCTATTGGCGACCGGGTCTGGTACGATGCCGACCGGGATGGCGTGCAGGATGCCGGCGAGACAGGCATTCAGAACGTACGCCTGGACCTTGTACGCAGCGGCACCGTCCTAGCCACCGACTTTACCGATGCCAACGGCAACTATCTCTTCACCGATCTGGAAGCAGGCACGTATCGGGTGGATGTTGACCCGTGGAGTCTGCCCCCCGATTTCGTCCTGACCAACGGCAGCGACCCGCGGGAGGTAGTCCTGGCGGCCGGCATAAGTCGGCGAGATGTGGACTTTGCTTACGCGCCGCCGGTACTGCCACAACCCTTCGCGGTGGACGTGGCGATCATGACGCAGGGGCTACGGATGGACATTAACGCCGGTGTCCCATACGAGAAAATCGCCGGCAAGGACATGCTGGTGCGCGTCCAACTTTACAGCCCAGGTGGATGGCGCTCGGTTATGCGGGCCCGGTGCGAGATCTACCAGGCGGGTCGGGTCACGGGCGCTATCTCCTCACCAGCCGTACCATTTTGGGTGACGAACACCTCGCCACGCGGCTCCTTTGACGGCTCTCAGACCGTGGATTGCTGGTTGCCCGGTGCGGCGGTAGCCGCTCCTGGCTACTACCGGGTTGACCTGGTCATCACCCCCGCCAGCGGTCCGGTAGAACGTCTCGCCGGCATCGTCATGGATTACTTCTATGCGACCGGCGGCCTGCGCCTCTTCCTTTTTCGCTGGCTGGACGCCCCCGGTACCTACCCGGATTATCCTAGCCCATCCTGGCAGCCTGCCGACACCACCAATCTCACAGGCATCGTCCTGGAGTCATTCCAGCGCATGTGGCCGCTGCAGGCGGGGATTGAAGCGATTCAACTTGACGGCAGCAACCCTAAGACGGCGGGGCTGCGCTTTTACCTGTGGCCTGATATCTACCAGTGCCCGCCGACGTCGGGGCGCATCTCTTGCAGCAGGGTCCGGAGAATCGCCAACGACGCGTTGCTGCTGCTCAACCGTGACCTGGCCCGCGACGAAGCCCGTGACGGCATCGGCCGCGACCGGCTGGACTGGGGAGCCCTCTTTGAGAAACACCCGACGAATGATGGAGGCCAATCCTGTTGGGGCAGGCAGCGGGTGGAAGGGCAGTTTATCAGTGCGGACGCCGCGGCCAGCGGTTCCATCATGTCCCAGGAACTGGCTCACTGCCTGGGTTTGGTGGAGGATAGTTCACCCAATTCTGACGATGACGCCCATTCAAGGACTACCAGCATCCCTCTGGGACCGAATGACCCGCCCATCAACATGCGCACCCGTACTCAACAGTCGTACTTCTGGTCGGGGATGTTCCCCGCTGTGGATGTTAACGACTTTGTGCTGATCGAGGGCTACGAATGGGATCGGCTGTGGCGCATCCTACGCGATAGGCCCTGGGAGGCTGCCGCCAGTTTGCAAGCCGGCCGCTCAAACAGCGCTCCGATCTTTTTCATCTCCGGACTACTCAATGTTGCCGACAGCTGGGAGGCGGGCTTGAGTTTCACCACAACCGACCCCCTACCGCTCACAGCCCCTGAATCCGGCGACTACAGCCTGGCCTTCCTGGACGGCAATGGCAGCGTGCTGTCGAGCCTCCCTTTTGCCCCCGGTTTTGCCGTGACTCACGGTGACCCTCTCACTGACGTTGGTGTGCAGTTGTCGGCCCTTCTGCCGACGGGCACAGCCCGGGCTCAGATCCGTCACGGCCAGGCCGTGCTGGCCGAGGTGCGCAACAGCGCCCATGCTCCCGTCGTGGCGACGGTGACGGTGTCCGAAACCCAGGGGGCAGCCTTATCGCAGGAAATCATCATCGGTTGGAGTGCCAGCGATCTGGACGGCGATGCCCTGCGCTACAGTCTCTATTTCTCGCCCGACGGTGGTGCCTCAAAGATACCTCTTGCCGTGGGCATCACCGAGACGAGTTACATCTGGCAGACGATTCAGGCGCCCGGCACGAACCAGGCCCGCATCATCGTGGAGGCCAGCGACGGATTCAATCTTGCCAGTGCCGAGGGAGACCTGTTCGCCATTCCCCGCAAGCCCCCCCTTGTGGTGATTTCGGTGCCCGCGTCGCCCCCAACCAACACAACGTCTGCCATTATCGCCGGACAGCCGACACTGTTGCGCGGCCTGGCTCTGGATCTGAACGACGGTCTGTTGACGGGTGATGCCCTGCGCTGGGCCTCCAGCCGTGATGGGTTCCTGGGAACTGGCACCGAACTGTGGGCTGCGCTCACAGCGGGCGACCATACGCTGACCCTGGAGGCTACTGGCCCCACCGGATTAAAGAATACAGCCAGCGTGGAGATCACGGTTCTAGCCGATGATGACGGAGACGGGTTACCCGACAGTTACGAGGATGCTCATGCCTGCCTCATCCGCAACCATCCGGCGGATGACCTTGAAGATCAGGATGGGGATGGCCTGCTGCCCCGTTCGGAGTACATCTTCGGCACCGACCCCTGTAATGAGGATACCGATGGTGACGGCGTGAGCGACGGCGATGAGGCACGCGGTGGCTCCGACCCCAAAGACCCGAATAGTATGCCACTACCGCAACTCATGTCTGTGAATCCCCCTGGCGTTGAAGTGAGTGGCTGCGCTGTTCCCAACACGCTGGAAGTGGATCTTGCCGTCACCGCCAGCGCCGGTCTGCGCTGGACGGCCAGCAGCAATATGCCGTGGCTTGTCGTAGGTGCTGGGGGAACCGGGTCCGGCAGTCTGCGGCTGACGATCCGTTGTGCTGAGCTCGCTGGCGCTGGGGACTATATGGCCCAGGTGCTCTTGACGGCACCGGGAAGCCAGCCGTTGCTGGTGCCGGTCACGTTGCACGCGGTTACGGGGCACCGGCGTTACCTGCCCCTGGTGCTGCGCTAGTCAGGGTGTGGAAAGTGCCACCCTGCCGATGTTCGCAGTATCCCACTTTCATGTCCTGTCAGTAATCACAAAGTGGGGTACTGCAAAGGTTTGACGCCGAAACGCACCATCGGCTATAATAGCCCCCATGCGGCTACCCAGGAACGATCAGTCGCCGATAGGATACAGAGATGGCTTCCACTCGCGAAGAGGTGCGTCTCACCAGCCTCGCTGCCTGCGCCGGTTGAGCGTCTAAACTAGGCGCTGAGGCCCTGGCGCAGGTGCTGCGCCCTCTCAAAGAGATATTCCCGGCGGCTGCCTATCCCGATCTTTTGGTGGGGTTGAGTGCAGCCGACGATGCTGCCGTCTATCGCTTGCACGACGATCTCGCTCTCGTCGCCACGACGGACTTTTTCACGCCCATCGTGGACGACGCCTACGCCTACGGCGCGATTGCCGCGGCCAACTCGTTGAGCGACGTCTACGCGATGGGAGGGCGGCCTGTCTTCGCGTTGAACATCGTCGCCCTGCCCAACGATTTACCGGCCCACATCAGCGCAGAGATCATCCGGGGCGGTGCGGAGAAGGTGCGCGAGGCCGGCGCGGTCATCGCCGGAGGGCATACTATTCAGGATGCCGAGCCGAAGTACGGCCTGGCCGTCTTGGGGTTTGCCCATCCAGACAGGTTGCTGACCAAAGGGGGTGCGCGTCCGGGCGACGTTCTGGTGTTGACGAAGCCCTTGGGCACAGGCGTCATCACGACCGCTCTCAAGCGCGACCAGGCCGACTCGTCCGACGTAGCCGCGGCCATCGCCAGCATGGTGCGGCTAAACCGCGAGGCGTCAGAGGCAGCCTTGGCCGTCGGGGCACGCGGCGCCACCGACATCACAGGCTTCGGCCTCCTGGGCCATGCCCAGGAGATGGCCGAGTTAAGCCGTGTGCGTTTCCGCCTCTTCTTCGGTGCGATGCCCTGGCTTCCCGGCGTGCTCCGCTACGGGGAGATGGGGGCCTTCGCTGGAGGCGCGGGGAACAACCGACGCTACTTTGAAGCGCACGTCACCTTTGCGGAAGCGCTGACGAACACACAGCGTATGATGCTGTGGGATCCGCAGACCTCCGGCGGGCTGCTGGTCGCGGTGCCATCACAACGGCTGGATGAGTTCCGCAGGATGGCTACACCGGCCTCGTGGGTTATCGGTGAGGTATTTGAGGGAGAAGGGATAGAGGTTAGTTTGCAGGCAGTGTGAACGTGAAAGCCGCGCCCTGGCCGGAAGGGCTCTCCACCCAGATACGCCCGCCGTGGGCTTCTACGATCCCCTTTGCGATGGCGAGGCCCAATCCGGCTCCTCCCGTCTCTCGCGAGCGAGACTTGTCACCCCGGTAGAAGCGATCAAAGACGTGGGATAGGTCTTGAGGGCTGATGCCTTCGCCGGTATCGCGTATCTCTATCTGCACCCAGCCCTCGCTCACCGGCCTCGCCGTGACCGCGATGCTGCCGTCCGCCGGGGTGTGGCGGATCGCGTTCTGCACCAGGTTGACCAGCACCCGTTGCACCTTGACCGCATCCATCGTCACGGGCATCAGCGCGGGCGCGACCTCGCCGCGCAGTCGCACCCCTTTCTGGGCCGCTTGCGCGCTGAGGCTCTCCAACGTATCTGATACCAGGTCAGCCAGGGAGGCGCGCTCCATCTGGAGTTTCAGGGCCCCCGCATCCAGGCGCGCCAACTCAAAGAGGTCGTCAATCAAAAGGTTAAGCCCCTGCGCTTCCCGCTGGATGGCGACGGTGTATCGTTGGCGTGTTGCCTCATCGGGCACGACCCCATCGGCCAACGCCTCGGCCATCGCCCGTATGGAGGCCAGCGGCGTGCGCAGGTCGTGGGAGACGGCGGCAATCAGATCGCGGCGCGCGGTTTCCACCTCTTTCTGCCGCGTGGCTGCCGCCTGCAATTGGGCGCCCATGTCGTTGAACGCGTTCGCCAGGGCCGCCAATTCATC
>JADYZS010000181.1 GCA_020853075.1 Anaerolineae bacterium
AGCGAAGGGCTGCTGAACATGGTGGAGATGGCTTTCCGGGCCTATGACCCCTGCTTCGGCTGTGCCACCCATTCCCTCCCCGGCCAGATGCCGCTGGAAGTGACCATCCGCGATGCCGCGGGCCAGCCAGTGGAGGTGCTGAGGCAGCATTGTTGAGTAGAGGGCGATCATAAGGTCAGCGGATGCCTTCGGCGTAGCGGATGAGCGGATAGCGACTGTCTACGAGAGGAATATCCGCTAATCCGCTACTTATCCGCTGACTGAGGGATCAGAGTTGAAACCACAAAGGCACAAAGACACTAAGATTTTTATTCCTTGTGTCTTTGTGGTCAGACACATTATGGGAGCAAGAATCCTGATCCTCGGCCTGGGCAACCCGCTTCTCGGCGATGACGGCGTCGGCTGGAAGGTCGCGGGGGCGGTGCGGGCGCGGGTACAAGAACCGGACGTAGAAGTGGATTGCCTGGCCGGGGGCGGCCTCAGCCTGATGGAGCGGCTGATTGGCTACGACCGCGCCATCCTGGTGGACGCCATCACCAGTGGGCAAGGGCCGCAGGGAAGCGTCTATTCTTTTCCGGTGGAGGCGCTGCCCGACCTCGCGGCGGGCCATCTCAACTCGCCCCACGACACGTCGTTGCAAACCGCGCTCCGGCTGGGGCGCACGATGGGCATTCCCCTGCCGGAGCAGGTGACCATCGTGGCGGTGGAAGCCGAGAGCGTGTACGATTTCAAAGAGGAACTTACGTCGCCTGTGGCCGCAGCCGTATCGCGGGCGACGCAGACGGTGTTAGATATATTGCAGGGATCCGCCGAGTCCCGGCCCTCGGTTAGAAACCGACGGCATACGAGTTGTAAAACCCGCTTTGCGGGTTTCCTGCAAAAATAGCCATCGGATTTCATCCGATGGCGGTCTGTTCTTCTCAAACAACCTCTAAGTAAGAAGGAGAGAACGCTATGATTTCCCCCGAACTCCTGCGTCGCTATCCCTTCTTCGCTCTTCTGGATGATCCACACCAGAAAGCCATCGCCATGATTACAGATGAAGTCTCCTTCGCCAACCGAGAGGTTATCTTCAAGGAGAACCAGCCTGCTCAGGCTCTGTATCTCTTGCTAGAGGGGAGCATAGACCTCTACTTTACGGTAGAAGAAGAATACCGGCCCGAGTTGCGCAAGGAGTTCGTGGTGGGAGAGATCAACCCCGGCGAGCCCTTCGCCATCTCCGCGCTCATTGAACCCTACGTTCTGACCTCCTCGGCGCGTGCAGCCAATGCTTCCCGTGTCCTCAAGATAGACGCCGCGGCGTTGCGCGCGCTCTGCGAGGTGGATTGCCGCCTGGGTTACACGCTGATGAAGCACGCAGCGAAGGCCGCGCTGGAACGCCTGCACTTCACCCACGTGCAGTTAGCCGCGGCGCGGTAGGTTTGGCGTCAGCGGATTGCTTTCAGCCTGAACCCTGAAGGCGTTGTAGAGACGTTGCATGCAACGTCTCTACAGAGACCTTTAGGGTTTTCTGTTTTATGTCATTGACAGCCCGTGCGTTCTCTGGTACAAAGGATGAGCGGAGAGGATACAGGGAGAGAATGCACGAACTACCAGTGACGGAAGGGATTCTGAAGACGGCGCTGGCGGCGGTAGAGGAAGCCAACGCGCGGCGCATCACCGCCATTGACCTGGTCGTCGGCGATCTGAGCAGCATCGTGGACGACTCCGTGCAGTTCTATTTTGACATCCTGAGCCGGGGGACGTTGGCCGAGGGCGCGATATTGCGCTTCCGCCGCGAGCCGGCCACGGCCACCTGCCGCGACTGCGGTCACCACTACGCGGCCAGTGTGCCCCTTACGCCTCTTTGTCCGGCCTGCGGGAGTGCCCGCGTGCAGGTTACGGGTGGCAGACAGTTTTACGTGGAAAGCATTGAGGTAGATGATGGCGAAGATAGCAGTAGTCAAGGAGATTCTGAACGCCAACGACCAGGTAGCGGCTGAGAACCGGGCAGCCTTTGCCGGTGCGGGCGTCTTTGTGTTGAACCTGATGGCCTCGCCAGGGGCAGGTAAGACGAGCGTCATCCTGGCGACGGCAGCGCGGCTCCCCCAGGGCGTGCGCCCCGCCGTCATTGAGGGCGACCTGGCCTCCAGCATAGATGCCGACACCGTCGCCGCGCGCGGCATCCCGGTGGTGCAAATCAACACGGGCGGCAGTTGCCACCTGGACGCGCCGATGGTGCGCGCCGCCCTGCCGCACCTGCGCCTGGACGAGATAGATCTCCTCCTCATTGAGAACGTGGGGAACCTGGTGTGTACCGCCGACTTTGCTCTCGGCGCGGACGTGGCCGTAGTGGTCGCCAGCGTGCCGGAGGGTCACGACAAGCCCTACAAATATCCGGGGATGTTCGCCGCGGCAGACGTGGTATTGCTCAACAAGGTTGACCTGTTGGAAGTCTTTGAGTTTGACGTGGCTTATTTCCGCCGTGGCCTGGCGATGGTTAATCCGGATGTGCCCTTGTTCCTGGTATCCTGCCGGACGGGTGATGGGTTGGATGCGTGGGTAGAGTGGTTGTTGGATAAATCGCGGGTGGTGAAATAGATTGGCGAACGGTGATGGAAGCGACGTTTGTGTCTAAGAAGCAAAGGGTACGAGTTGAGATTCATGGCGCGGTGCAGGGCGTGGGGTTCCGGCCTTTTGTCTATCGGCTGGCGACGGAGTTGGGACTTACCGGCTGGGTCATCAATGATACACAGGGCGTCTTTATAGAGGTAGAGGGGCCACAGGCTGCCCTGGCGCGCTTTCTGGAACGCCTCCCCGCCGAGAAGCCCCCGCGCGCCATCATCCACACGCTGGATGCTGAATGGCTGGAGGCCACAGGCTACACCGGCTTTGCCATCCGGCACAGCGACGAGCGTGGCACGAAGACGGCCCTCGTCCTCCCCGACGTCGCCACCTGCGCCGAGTGCCTGGCCGAAATCTTTGACCCGGCAGACCGGCGCTACCGCTCCCCCTTCACCAACTGCACCAACTGCGGCCCCCGCTTCAGCATCATTGAGGCGCTCCCCTACGACCGGCCCAACACCACGATGCGCCGCTTCGCGATGTGCCCGGCCTGCCAGGCGGAGTACGAAAACCCGCTGAACCGGCGCTTCCATGCCCAACCCAACGCCTGTCCCGTCTGCGGCCCGCGCCTGGCCCTGTGGACGCCCACAGGCGAGACCGTCGCCGAGGGAGACGAGGCCCTGCGCGGCGCGGCGGAGGCCTTGCGCGCCGGTCACATCGTGGCCGTCAAGGGGCTGGGCGGCTTCCACCTGATGGTGGATGCCCGCCACGCGGAGGCCATCGCCCGCCTGCGGGAGCGCAAGCCTCGCCGCGACAAGCCTTTCGCCGTCATGGCCCGCGACCTGGCACAGGCCCGCGCCTTATGCGAGATTCCGCCACAGGCCGAGGCTCTGTTGACCTCGCCGGAAGCGCCCATCGTCCTTCTCCGTCGCCACCCGGAAGCACCGTTGCCCGCGAACGTGGCCCCCGGCAACCCCAACCTGGGGGTGATGCTCCCCTACACGCCGCTGCACCACCTCCTTCTGCGCGAGATAGATTTCCCGGTCGTCGCCACCAGCGGCAACCTGACCGACGAGCCGATCTGCACGGACGAACAGGAGGCGCGGCAACGCCTGGACCACGTCGCCGACCTCTTCCTGGTGCACGACCGGCCCATTGCCCGCCACGTGGATGACAGCGTAGCGTGGGTGGTATCGGACGAGCCGCGCCTGCTGCGCCGCGCCCGCGGCTACGCGCCGCTTCCCATCTTGCTGCCGCAGTCGCTGCCGACCATCCTAGCCGTCGGCGCGCACCTTAAGAACACCGTCGCCCTCAGCGTGGGCCGCCAGGTCTTCATCAGCCAGCACATCGGCGACCTGGAGACGCCGGAGGCGATGGCAGCCTTTGCGCGGGTCATCGCCGATTTCCTGCGTCTGTATGAGGCCGAACCCGTCGCCATCGCCCACGACCTGCACCCAGATTATTTGTCTACGCGGTGGGCGACCTCTCTCCACCCCCCTTCTCCTCAGGGCGGGCTGGCAAGAGTAGGTATTTCTGCGAGTGACCTACTGGGAGAGTCTGATCGCCCCTCACCCTACCCTCTCCCCGTAGGGGAGAGGGTTGTGGACGATCCCCCTCTCCCGCTTGCGGGAGAGGGGACAGGGGTGAGGGGGGATGACGCTCTTACCCTCATCCCCGTCCAGCACCACCACGCGCACCTGGCCGCGTGTCTGGCCGAGAACGGCACGGTGGGGCCTGCCCTCGGCATCATCTGGGATGGCACGGGCTACGGCACAGACGGCACGGTCTGGGGTGGCGAGTTCTTGTTGGGAGACGCGGCGGCTTTCACCCGCGTCGCTCATCTGCGCCCGTTTCGCCTGCCGGGAGGCGAGGCCGCCATCAAGGAACCGCGGCGGACGGCTTTGGCTCTGCTATGGGAACTGTACGGCGAGGCCGCGTTAGAGCAGGAAGACCTGGCTCCGGTGCGCTCCTTTCGCCCGGCGGAGCGGCGCTTGCTGGCGCAGATGTTGCACAAGGGCATTAACTCACCGGCCACCACCAGCGCCGGGCGGCTCTTTGACGGTATCGCCGCGCTCCTGGGCCTGCACCAGCAGGTCACCTTTGAGGGGCAAGCGGCCATGGCGTTGGAGTTCGCGGCGGATGCAGCGGAGGATGGCGCGTATCCGTTGTTTCCCATCAACCGTCGGTTAGAAACCGACGGCAACTCGCTAGAAAGCCCGCAGGGCGGGCTTGACATGACCCCACCACCGTCGGATTCTATCCGATGGCAGGTTCTGCTATTAGACTGGCAGCCTCTCGTAGAGGCGATTTTGGCCGACTTGCGGCGCGGCGTGTCATCGGGTATCATGGCGGCGCGCTTTCACAACGCGCTGGTGGAGGCGGCCCTGACTGTGGCGCAGGTCGTGGGCGAGAAGCGCATCGCCCTGTCAGGAGGCTGCTTCCAGAACCGCCTGCTGACGGAGCGGCTGGCGCGACGGTTGCGCGAGAACGGCTTTGAGGTCCTATTGCATCGCCAGGTCCCGCCCAACGACGGCGGCATCAGCCTGGGGCAGGTGGCGGTAGCCGAGGCGCGGCTTATGTCTAGTCCATGATTGGACGTAACGTATAGAAGAGGCCGGTATATGACTACCAATAACATCTTCGTGACCTTGTCGGGACATAGCTCAGAGGAGAACTATCTGACTGAAGCGTTCGTGTTCCTCGTAGCACTCTTACTGGAACACGATGCCACAATTGGTCTGAAGGTGCTAAATGGGCTTATAGGCGAACAGGTGGACTTTCGGTTTGATAAGGCGGAGGGTATCTCCATTTCTACCCAGTTTAGAGTTGATAATGCAATCCCGGATATAGTGATCAAACAAGGTCCGGATGCTCTAATCTACATTGAGGTGAAGCATGACTCTCCTCTTGGAGAGCGTCAGCTATGGGATTACTTCGAGCGGCTGAAAAAGGCTGTTGTGTCTCACACGAGATTGGTGTTGCTGACGCGTTCGCTGGCTTCGGTTTCAGTACAAGAGACGGGATTGCAAGCCGACGATTATCATCACATTTGCTGGTATCATATTCACAACTGGCTTTCAGGCGCGAAGATAACCGACGACGTGTGCCGGTATTTTATCCACGACTTCTTATCCTTCCTGGAGGGAAAGAACATGAACATACCCAATGTAGCACCGGAGTATAGCGCCGGCATTCTGGCCTTTGAGAACCTCATGAGGATGCTTGAGACTGCTATCACAGAGGCAATACCAAGAAACAAGTTGTTGAGCCTGTCGCCCAGGGGGGGCTGGAGCTGGCGGGGTTTCAACGTCAACAAGGGAATCTACTACTGCGGCATCCGCTACAACAAGCCGCTGCTCATCGTGTTTGAAAATAACTACGGCACAAACCCCACCTTCAAGCGTGACTTCAACCTTGAAGCGGAGGGCTTCTTCTCACTGACTAGCAACGAACAATTTGAACGCATCATCAGGTTCGTGAAAGAGTCATACTTAGATGACCACGGGAGAAGCCAACCTACTCTAACGGAAGGCGAACCGGCTTAATGGGAACTGTGTCTAGTACAGGCCGATAAATGAGGGAGGTGTTTTATGTGCCTCGGCGTTCCGGGTAAAGTGATTAGCATAGAAGAAAACCCATCGGGCATGAGCATGGGCAAGGTCAGTTTCGCGGGCATCAGCAAGGAAGTGTGCCTGGCCTACGTGCCCGAGGTGAAGGTAGGGGAATACGTTATCGTCCATGCCGGTTTCGCCCTCAGCGTCCTGGATGAGGACGAGGCGATGGAGGTCTTTGCGATGTTGCGGCAGATGGAGGATTTGGCGGAGTTGGAGACCTCGCAGCCTGGGTAGGGAGTGTATGGCCCTCGCCCTCCCCTTGATCTCCTCCCTCTCCCAAACATAGGAGAGGGAGGGGAAGCCCCCTCTCCTGCGTACTCGCCGCTTGCGCCCTACGGGTGCGTTCTTCCCAACGCTATTCGGGAGAGGGGGAAGTCCCGTGGGCGCAGGTACTCCGTCCCCTTGCCGCGTATTCGCGCCCCTGTGGGGTGGGATACTCGCCGTACGGGATAGGGGGTGAGGGCCTGAATGGAGATGTAGATGCGATTCGTAGATGAATACCGCAACGAAGCGGGTGCGCAGAAATTCGTACAGGCCATCAGGCGCGTCGCCACGCGCCCGTGGACCATTATGGAAATCTGCGGCGGCCAGACCCATACCCTCATCAAGTCGGGCATTGACGAACTCCTGCCGCCAGAGATTACGCTGGTACACGGGCCGGGCTGTCCCGTCTGCGTCACGCCGCTGGAACTGATTGACCGGGCTATCGCCATCGCGCGCCGCCCAGAGGTCATCTTCACTTCGTTCGGCGACATGCTGCGCGTCCCCGGCTCCGGCACCGATTTGCTTAGCGTCAAGGCCCAGGGTGGCGACGTGCGCATGGTCTATTCGCCGCTGGATGCCGTCAAACTGGCGCAGAAGTTTCCGGAGCGCCAGGTGGTCTTCTTCGCCGTCGGCTTTGAGACGACCGCACCCGGCAACGCGATGGCCGTCTGGCAGGCCCGGCAATTGGGCCTGACCAATTTCTCCATCCTCTGTTCCCACGTCCTGGTGCCCCCGGCGATGGAAGCGATCCTCGGCTCGTCCGGCAACCGGGTGCAGGGCTTCCTGGCGGCGGGCCACGTCTGCACGGTGATGGGCTATTGGGAATATGAGCCTATCGCTGAGAAATACCGTGTCCCCATCGTCGTCACCGGCTTTGAGCCACTAGACCTTCTGCAAGGTATCTACATGACCCTTCAGGCATTGGAGGAGGGACGTTGGGGCGTGGAGAACCAGTATAGCCGCTCGGTCAAGCGCGAGGGGAACGTGTCCGCGCAGCAGTTGGTGCAAAAGGTCTTCCAGGTGTGCGACCGGCAATGGCGAGGCATTGGCCCCATCCCGCAGAGCGGCTACGGCCTGCGGCCCGAATTTGCCGCCTTTGATGCCGCGCTCCGCTTCAACGTGGCCGGGCTCACTGCCCAGGAATCGCCCCTCTGCATCGCGGGCGCCATCCTGCAAGGGTTGAAGAAACCTCACGAGTGCAGCGCCTTCGGTACCCTCTGCACGCCAGAGCATCCGTTGGGCGCGCCGATGGTCTCGTCGGAGGGCGCGTGCGCGGCCTATTACCAGTATGCGCGAGCGAGAGGCAAAGTCAGCGGATAGGTAGCCTGTCGGCTTGCGCCGACGAGGTGCAAGCGACGGATTAGCGGATGGCCCTCGCGTGGTAGCGATTATCCGCTAATCCGCTACGCGTAGCATCCGCTGACGCCCACCCGTTGTGCTCTCTGAGTCTCAAGGTAGTTACATTAGAAGAACAAGTATGAACTTAAATCCTACACCAGATTTCAGTGCCGGCCTCCAATGCCCCATCCCTATCAGCGACTACCCCAACGTCCTCCTGGCCCACGGCGGCGGCGGGCGGCTGACGCAGATGCTCATTGAGCGGATGTTCCTGCCCTCCTTCGCCAACCCCGCGCTGGAGATGCTCCACGACGGCGCGGTGTTGGAGGTCAACGGCACGCGCCTGGCCTTCTCCACCGACTCTTTCGTCGTCAGCCCTCTCTTCTTCCCCGGCGGCGACATCGGCTCGCTGGCCGTCCATGGCACGGTCAACGACCTGGCGATGTGCGGGGCGCGGCCCCTCAGCCTGGCAACCGGCTTCATCCTGGAAGAGGGGCTGCCGATGGAGGACCTCTGGCGCGTTGTGCGTTCCATGCAGCAGGCGGCGCGGGCCGTGGGTGTCCCCATCGTCACCGGCGATACGAAGGTGGTGGATCGCGGCAAGGGAGACGGCGTTTTCATCAACACGACGGGCATCGGCATCATTCCGGAGGGCATCTTCGTCTCGCCGCGGCGCGCCCGCGCTGGCGACCTGGTGCTCATCAATGGCGCCATTGCCGGGCACGGCATCGCCATCATGTCGGTGCGCGAGGGGTTGGAATTTGAGACGGAGTTAGCCAGCGACTCTGCCCCGCTCCACGACCTGGTGGCCCGCGTTCTGGACGTCGCGGGCGAGCAGGTGCACGTCCTGCGCGACCCGACGCGCGGCGGCCTCGCCAGCAGCCTCAACGAGATCGCGGCTCAGGCAGGTGTCGGCATCCGGCTGGAGGAGGCGCGCATCCCCATCGGCGACGAGGTGCGCGGCGCGTGCGAAATCCTCGGCCTGGACCCGCTCTACGTTGCCAACGAGGGCAAGTGCCTGGTCATCGTGGCGCGCGAGGCGGCGGAGGCGGCCTTGTCAGCCTTGCGCGCGCACCCCCTCGGCGCGGAGGCCGCCATCATCGGTGAGGTGGTGAGCGAGCATCCCGGCCAGGTCTTCCTGCGCAGCCGCATCGGCGGCCTGCGCGTGGTGGATATGTTGAGCGGCGAGCAGTTGCCGCGCATTTGTTGAGGACGATCTATCGGTAAGGCAACCATCCCCCCCTCACCCCCGGCCCCTCTCCCGCCTGGCGTTGGGAAGAACGCACCCGTAGGGCGCAAGCGGCGAGTACGCGGGAGAGGGGCAAGTTCCGTGGGCGCAGGTATTCCGTCCCCTTGCCGCGTATTCGCGCCCCTGTGGGGTGGGATACTCACCGTACGGGACGGGGGCGAGGGGGAATCCTGCTCCTGCAATCGGCCACGATTAAGGAGGCCAGATGACCGGCGCAGACGACCCCATCGTTCCCCAGGGAACCCTCTTCATGAGCCCGGACGTGAACGCGGCGCGCTCCTTCTTCAGCCAGAAGTCCCGCGCCATGACCCCAAAACTGATGACCGTCGCCGAGGCGGTGAGCCGCTTCATCCACCACGGCGACTACCTGGCCTCCGGCGGCTTCGGCGGCGTGCGCATCGCCACGGCCATTCTCCACGAGATCGTGCGCCAACGGATCACCCACCTCGGTTTCTCCGGCCACACCGCCACCCACGACTTCCAGATCCTGGCAGCAGGCCGCTCCTTTGATCGCTGCGACGTCGCCTACGTCGTGGGGCTGGAGACACGCGGCCTCTCCCCCAACTCCCGCCGCTACATGGAAAGCGGCGAGGTGAAAACGACCGAGTGGAGCAACGCCACCCTGGGTTGGCGCTACAAGGCCGCGGCGATGGGCGTCCCCTTCCTCCCCGTGCGTTCCCTCCTCGGCACCGACGTTTTCCGGTACAGCGCGGCCAAAGAGATCATCTGCCCTTTCACGGGCGAGAAACTGGCCGCCGTGCCTGCCCTCTTCCCCGACGTCGGCATCATCCACGTCCACCGGGCCGACGTCTATGGCAACGCTCAAGTGGACGGCATCGCCATCGCCGATTACGACGTCGCCCGCGCCTCCGAGCGGCTGATTATCACCACCGAGCGCCTGGTGAGCACCGAGGAAGTCCGCAAGGACCCGGCCAGGACGATGGTTCCCCATTGGCTGACGGACGCGGTCTGTCACGTCCCTTATGGGAGTTACCCCGGCAACATGCCCTACGAGTATTATTCGGACGAGGAGCACCTGGCCGAGTGGTTGGAGGCGGAGAAAGATCAGGCGACGTTGGATGCCTTCCTGAACAAATACATCTACGGAACCAGAGACTTCGCAGAGTACGTTGCCCTCAAAGGCGGCGAGAAGCGCATGGCCGAACTGCGAGCCTTAGAGCCGCTGCGGAGAGATTAGTCGCCATCGGTTGAGACCGACGGCAAACCAAACGGCCTGGGAAACCCGCGAAGCGGGTTTCTTGTCCCTATCAGCCGTCGGATTTATCCGATGGCTGCACTGATTGCAGGAGAAGCCGATGCCACCCCAGAACGAACGTTACAACGCGATGGAGTTGATGGTCTGCGTGGCGGCCCGCCAATTGGAGGACGGCAAGACCGCGGTGATCGGCACGGGGATGCCCCTGGCGGCGGCGATGCTCGCCCAGAAGACCGCATCCCCCAACCTGATCATCATGTTTGAGGCCGGGAGCACAGCGCCGCAATTCCGCAAACTACCCATTTCCGTCGCGGACTCCCACAGCCAGGTAGGCGCGATCCAGCACAGCAGCATGGATGAGATCATGGAAGCGTGCCAGCGGGGGATGGTGGACTACACCTTCTTGGGCGGCGCGCAGATTGATATGTACGGCAACATCAACTCCACCATGATCGGTACGGACTACCAGCACCCGAAGGTGCGCCTCCCCGGCAGCGGCGGGGCCAACGATCTGGCCTCTCTCTGCTGGAAGACGCTGGTCATCACGCCCCACGACAAGCGGCGGTTCGCGGCCAGGCTGGATTTTCTGACGACTCCCGGCTACCTGACCGGCCCCGGTGCGCGCGAGCGGGCCGGGCTGCCGCCCGGCAGCGGCCCTTACAAAGTCATCAGCACGTTGGGCTTGATGGGTTACGACCCTGTGAGCAAGCGGATGCGGGTGGAGAGCCTCCATCCTGGCGTCACGAAGGAGGATGTGATCGCGAATACCGGCTTTGAGATGTTATTCGTTGACCCGCTGCCGGCGACGCCTGAACCAACAGCCGAGGAATTGCGTATTCTTAGGGAGGAGGTGGACCCGCAAGGGATCATTATCGGCAAGCGGGGGCAGTGAGTTTGTAGTCCGTGACAGACATCGGACTAATTACATGTAAGCCGACCTATCGCACACTCTACAAGTCCTTGAGCAGGCGGGCGAACTCTTCTATGGTCAGTCCTGCATCATCAAGAATTCTCTTTAAGACCTTGGGGTGCAAGACTTTGGCTGCATGGAACGGCACCGTCACTCGCTTACCGGCAGTATCCTTGTAGATCTTATGGCTTCCGCTCTGCCGGACTAACGAAAAGCCGAGTCCCACCAGGACGTGGATAACTTCTGCAGCAGTTACTCGCGGCAGCCGGGGACTCACGCTTTACACCTGAACTTCTAGTGTCGCCAGGCTTACCATCTCAGGGGCCGGAATCGGTTCCCCGCTGGCTAAACGGTCTTCAATGTGCAGGCGTATGGCATCCTGGATGTTCTCTAGGGCCTCTTCGTAGGAATCTCCTTGGGAGTAGCAGCCTTGTAGGGAGGTACAGAACACGAAATAACCGTCCTCATCCTTCTCAATGACGATAGGTAATGTGAATTTCTGCATCGGATCGTTGTTCCTTTCAATGCTCATTCAATCCGCCACTAATCCTATTGTATCTGGTAAGGCTACGAATAGCAAACTCGCGATAGTCGTGTGCTGAGGAGAGTCGGAAATGGTGAAGAGAGCGTTGGTATTGCCGGTATGGTTGTTGGCAGTCTTGATTCTGGTCAGCGGTGGCGTTTCTCAGCCTGTGTCTGGTACGCGAGGAGTGGAGAGCATCGCTTAT
>JADYZS010000182.1 GCA_020853075.1 Anaerolineae bacterium
ACCGTGTCCAGAGAATGCCGCAGCCGATAGCAGGGCGTGCCCGTGGTGGCCGCAAAGGTCTTATGGCAGACGTGGCACTTGTAGCGTCTTTCCTGGAGGCTGTGAATGGCGATGTTGTCTTGGCCGACCTTCCCTCTTGCACTACACTGCAAGTTGGGGCAGAATTGAGTCTGTGGGTTCATGTGCTGCACTCCCCCGGTTGTGATTACCAAAGGAAGTGCCACAGAACCCCATTTTCTTCAAGTTCTGACCTCTCCACGATTTAATGGAGAGCTACCCCGATGATACCCTGATCAATCAATTCAGCGGCCCACGCCGCGCCTGCATCGTAGCGATTTGTGGACGCGTAGGCATTTTTTACACCAGCCCGTTCCACAATTCGCACCAGAGGCTCTGCCTGGCCTGCATTCAGCGCCAACGGCTTTTCACATAGGATATGGCAGCCGAGGTCCGCTGCGAGTTCCACCACTTCGGCCCTCAAATCCGCTGGCGTGCCTATCGTGACGATATCGGGTCTAAAGGTGGTGATACTCTTGCGCCAGTCGGTTGATGGGTTGGCTACGCCGAGTCGCTCGGCCACGGTATGGACTACATCCTCGTTGCGAGCACAAATGCTCACAACGTCAACCCCACAGTGTTGCAGCGCGCGGGTATGTCCCTCGCCAGCCCAACCAGCCCCCACAACTACAGCACGGAGCTCTTGCGATGTCATAGGTTTGTCCCTTCCTAAGTGGAACAACGCAGCGATGGGTTCCTTGCAGAGATGTCTTACTTGGGATTGGTAATCCCGTCTCTCCTGGGGCTAGGCCTCTCACAACCCAACGCTGCTAATACTACAATCGCGTTTAGAACCCCGCCGCGCAGCCATCCTTGCGCGGGTCGGAGCCTGCGGCTAATACCCCCGTCTCCGGATCGCGCGCGATCACCTGCCCACCGCCGAAGAGCCCCCGTTCCAGCCCCGTCGTATAGGCGACCTCGTGGCCGCGGCGCGCCAGTTCTGCCCTCAGTTCTTCGCTCGTCCCTTCCTCAATCGCCACGCGCCTCCCTTCTAAGACGCAGAAGCGCGGCGCGTCTAGCGCGCGTTGGGGATCCATACCGTGGTCCACCATGTTCACGGTGACTTGCAGATGGCCCTGGGGCTGCATGAAGCCGCCCATGACGCCGTAGCAGAGCCACACTTCGCCGCCGCGCGTCGCCAGCGCGGGGATAATGGTGTGGTAGGTGCGCTTGCCCGGCTCCAGGTGGTTGGGATGCGAAGGGTCAAGGCTATAGAACGCGCCGCGGTTCTGCAGGCAGATGCCCGTTCCCGGCACGACCAGGCCGGAGCCGAAGGCATAAGAAAGGCTGTTGATGAAAGAACAGGCGTTACCCTGGCCGTCCACCACGCTGAAATAGACGGTATCGCCCTCCAGGGGCATCCCCCAGGTGACCTGCGCCGCGGCTTTCGTGGGCGAGATGAGGCTGCGCCGCTGCTCCGCGTAGGTCTTGGAGAGGAGGCCCGCCAGCGGGATGTTGCTGAAGATAGGGTCTGTCACGTAATAGCGAGCGTCGGCGAAGGCAAGGCGCATCGCCTCAATAAGAAAGTGCCAGCGATCCGGCGACTCTGGCGGCAACTTTGCCAGGTCATATCCCTCGGCGATGTTCAAAGCCAGGAGCGCAGCCAGGCCCTGCCCGTTGGGCGGGCACTCATAGACCGTCACCCCACGATAGTTGATCTGGATGGGCTTGTCCCAGGTGGAGGTATGCGCGGCCATGTCCTCCGCTGCCAGCCAGCCGCCCTGCGCCTGCACGAACTCGGCGGTGCGGCGCGCCAGGTCGCCTTGATAGAAGGCAGCGGGCCCGCCCTCGGCAATGGCCCGCAGGGTGGAGGCGAGGGTCGGCAGGCGCACAATCTCGCCGGGCGACGGTGCGCGTCCGCCGGGCAGATACTCCTGGCCGGACGGAGCCTGTTTTAATTTCTCCGCCGTGTTCTGCCAGCCCCAGGCGATCAACTCGCTGACCGGATAGCCCTCTTCTGCGGTGGCGATAGCAGGCGCGAGAACGTGCGCGAGGGGCATCGTGCCATGGGCCCTCAGGAGCGAGGCCCAACCATCCACCGTCCCCGGCACGGTGATGGGAAGCGGCCCCTGGAAAGGGATGGCCGTCAGGCCCCGGTTCCGCAACTCCTCTGGCGAGGCGGCGCGGGGCGAACGCCCGCTCCCGTTCAGCGCGCTGACGCGCTTCGTCTTGGCATCCCAGAAGAGGGCGAAACAGTCACCGCCGATGCCAGTGGACATCGGCTCCACCACGTTGAGCATGGCAGCAGTGGCGATGGCGGCGTCGGCTGCATTGCCGCCCTCTTGCAGGATGCGCAGGCCCGCCTGCGCCGCGAGGGGCTGCGAGGCCGCCACGATGCCGTGGCGCGCATAGACGACGGAACGGCGCGAAGGGAAGGGATTATAACGGTTTAATATTGACATAACATTCGCACTCCTCTGGCGAGATGGGGATGAAGAAGGAAAAGGCTGATCATCCGGCGGGCGGCGCACCGGCCCCCAGCCGAAGAAGCCCGCAAGAGCAGCAGAAAGACGGAGAAACTCGCGACGCGAAAACATAGTTCCCCAATCCGAACAACGCTACCTGCGATTATACCATAAACTCAAACTATCGCTCTGGAATCATCAGCACTTGACCGCAGTCATTCTTTTGGATAACGTAGGGACACCTTTGTTGTAGGGAGACCGACCATGTCGCGTCGTATCGTTATGTTGAGTTGGTTTGCCTTGTTAGCCCTTCTCCTGGCGGGCTGCCGCGCCGCTCCTAATCCTGCGAACACACCTACCGCTATCTCCCAGGCCGTCGTTGCCCAGGCAACCGCCCTGCCGCCGACCCCAACCCCATTGCCTCCTTCGCCCACCGCCGTCCCTGCGACGGTTGCGCCCTCGGCCACAGCACCGCCTGCCACTGCCACCACCGCACTATCTTCCACCTCCACACCGTTACCTCCCACGCCCACAGCCCTGCCCGCGACGGCCACGGCTACCGTAGAGGTAAAACAAGAGGCGAAACCCCTGCTGCAAGAGTATCCGGTGCCGCGCGGCTCGCGTCCTCACGATGTGGCCCCCGCGCCGGACGGGACTATCGTCTGGTACACGGCGCAAGCCTCCGGCGAGTTGGGCCGCCTGGACCCGGTTACAGGCGAGACGCGCCACGTCAAGTTGGGGCCGGGGTCAGCGCCGCATGGGGTGATCGTGGGGCCGGACGGCGCGCCGTGGATCACCGACAGCGGGCTGAACGCCATCGTGCGGGTTGACCCGGTGACCGAGGAGGTGAGGCGGTTCCCGCTTCCAGAGGGGAGCGGATACGCGAATCTGAACACGGCGACCTTTGATCGGAAGGGTATCCTTTGGTTCACCGGCCAGAGCGGCGTCTATGGCCGCCTGGACCCGGCAACGGGTGAAATAAAGGTCTTTCCCGCCCCTCGGGGCCGCGGCCCTTACGGCATTGCCACTACGCCCGACGGAAACGTTTATTATGCCTCCCTTGCCGGCAGCCACATCGCGCGCATTGACCTGACGAACGGCGCGGCCACGGTGTTAGAGCCACCCACACCAGGCCAGGGTGCGCGGCGCGTCTGGTCAGACTCGCGAGGCCGCATCTGGGTGAGCGAGTGGAACTCCGGCCAGGTCTCCGTGTACGATCCGGCCACCAACGCGTGGCGCGCCTGGCGGCTTCCCGGCAATGCCCCACGAACCTACGCGGTCTATGTGGACGAGCGCGATGTGGTGTGGCTGACCGACTTTGGGGCGAACGCGCTGGTGCGGTTTGATCCGGCGAAAGAGGAATTCACGGTCTTCCCGTTGCCCAGCCCCTCTGCCAACGTGCGCCAACTCCTCGGCAGGCCGGGCGAGGTGTGGGGAGCGGAATCTGGGACGGATAAACTGGTGGTGGTGCGAACGCGGTAATAAGAGCCGATGGCATCGGTGAACACTTGGCAAGAAAAACAAGGTGTGGTATAATCTCTAAAGTTTGGTCTTGCTTGCCCCTTGGCCGGGCGAGAGCGGCAGCACGAGCGTGAGCAAGGCCGGTTTGCAGGGAGGCGAGTGCCTGCCCTCCGCCGCTCTCCTGGCCCCGAGGAGGTGATGCCCGTCAACGGCGCGGAACTATCTCTACCTCTTTCCTCGTCGCTGACAACAAATCCCCTTGTATGGCGCAGGTATGTGCCTCATCGGTGTACTTGTGTGCCGGGCGACGGAGCGGTTTTGGCTGTAAGCCTGCGGCCCACGGCAGGTGGTCAGCACCATTCTAGCCACTGCCGCAACCGCAACCGCAGAGTTCTGTCCTTCGCATCGCCCCGTTTCATTTCGCACCCATAGAGAATGTAAGGAGCCTATCATGGCGAGTGTTACCTACGAGCACGTCTCCAAGCGGTTCGGCGACGTCGTTGCCGTCAACGATCTAAGCATCCAGGTCGCAGACAAAGAGTTCCTCGTCTTCGTCGGCCCCTCCGGTTGTGGCAAAACGACCAGCCTGCGCCTGTTGGCCGGCCTGGAAGAGCTGAGCGAAGGGAACATCTACATCGGCGACCGCCTCGTGAACGACGTAGCCCCCAAGGATCGCGACATCGCAATGGTGTTCCAGTCCTACGCCCTCTATCCGCACATGAGCGTCTATGACAACATGGCTTTCGGCCTGAAGTTGCGCAAGACGCCCAAAGCCGAGATTGACCGACGGGTGAAGGAGTCGGCAGGCATCCTGGGCATTGAGAGCCTGCTGGATCGCAAGCCCAAGCAGCTCTCCGGCGGCCAGCGCCAGCGCGTCGCCGTGGGGCGCGCCATCGTGCGCCATCCGGCGGTCTTCCTCTTTGACGAGCCTTTGTCCAACCTGGATGCGAAACTGCGGGTGCAGACCCGTGCCGAGCTCTCCAAACTGCACAAGCGGCTGGGAACTACCTTCATCTACGTAACCCACGACCAGGTAGAAGCCATGACCATGGCCACCCGCATCGCGGTCATGAACAACGGCCTCCTACAACAGGTGGATACGCCCCAGATCCTCTACGACAAACCGGGCAACCTCTTCGTCGCCGGCTTCATCGGCAGCCCCTCTATGAACTTTTTTGATGCCACCATCGTAGAGTCGGATGGCAAGCTCCTGGTAGATGGCGGTTCCTTCCGGGTGGAAGTCCCTGACAAGAAGAAGGGGACGCTCCTGCCTCATAAGGGCAAGGAAGTCGTCTTCGGTATCCGCCCGGAGGACATCCATGCCAAGCCCTACGTTCCACCCGGCATCTTAGAGGCCGATGTTCAGGCCAAGGTGGACGTCACCGAGTTGATGGGCAACGAAATCTTCGTCTACGCGCTGACGGGCAACAAGTCCTTCATCGCTCGTGTTGACCCGCGCTGCCGCGCGCGCGCCGGTGAACAGATTGAGTTGGCCTTCAACATGGACAATATGCACGCCTTTGACCAGAAGACCGAGATAGCCATCGTCTAGTCAGGCGTCAGGTCACTAACTGCGCGAGGGCGCAAGGTCGCAAGGCCCGTAGTGGCGGCGATCCTGCGCCCTTGCCACTTTACCACCCAAGACACCGGGAGATCTTCATGGCCGACTTCCGCTTGATGAGCGAACTAGCCGAACGCAACGACAACAAAATCAGCCTGCTGGTGATGGATGGCCTGGGGGGACTTCCCCTGGAGCCTGGCGGCCCCACGGAACTGGAGGCCGCGCGCACGCCGAATCTGGATAGGCTGGCCGCCGAGGGGACATTGGGCCTCAGCATGCCGATAGGCAGAGGCATTTCTCCCGGCAGCGGCCCGGCACACCTCGCCCTCTTCGGTTACGACCCGCTGGTCTATGACATCGGGCGCGGCGTGCTGGAGGCATTGGGCATCGGCTTTGACCTGCGCCCGGACGATGTGGCCGCACGCGGCAACTTCTGCACGCTGGACGCCAACGGCCTCATCTCCGACCGGCGGGCCGGGCGCATCAAAAGCGAGGCCGCCGCGGCGTTGGTGCAGCGTCTGAAGGCTATATCCCTTCCCGGCGTCCAGGTCTTTGTGGAGCCTGTAAAGGAGCATCGCTTCGTGCTGGTGCTACGACCTGCTCGCGGCGATTCCCTCGGCGCGGACCTGAACGATACCGACCCGCAATTGGTGGGGCATGCGCCCCTGCCTGTGCGTGCTCAGAAGCCGGAATCAGAACGAACGGCAGTCCTTGTCAGCCAATGGGTCGCGCAGGCGCAAGAGATCCTCAAAAACGAGAAGCCCGCCAACGGGCTAACGCTGCGCGGCTTTGCCAAAGATCCCGGCCTTCCCCAATTTTCCGACATCTATAAACTGCGGGCTGCCGCCATCGCCATCTATCCCATGTACCGGGGCGTGGCGAAGTTGGTCGGGATGGACGTGTTGGAACCGGGGCAAACGCTGGCCGATGAGGTCGCCCGGCTGCGGGAGGCGTGGGCCCGCTACGATTTCTTCTTTGTACACATCAAGCCTACCGACAGCCGTGGCGAAGATGGCGATTTTGCCGCGAAGGTGAAGGTCATTGAGGAGGTGGACGCGCTGATCCCCGGCATCATGGCCCTGGGGCCAGCCGCGCTCGTCGTCACTGGCGACCATGCGACACCGGCCAAACTGAAGTCGCACTCGTGGCATCCGGTGCCGACCCTTCTCTGGTCGCCCAACGCCCGGCCCGATGGTGTGGCCTCTTTCGGCGAGAGAACATGCCGGACGGGCGGCCTGGGCATCTTCCAGGCCACCGACCTGATGCCGCTGGCGCTGGGCCATGCGCTCCGCCTGGCCCGCTACGGCGCGTAATTATATGCCAAACAACTGGAACGCGGCCCAGACATAGGGCGAATACCCCGCCGCGTCCATCTCGGCCTGGGCCCGTTGCAAGGCACGAGCAGGGGTATCCCCCTGACTTAGACCTGTGTAGAAGCGTTGCATCCCCTCGCGCGAGGCCCCGTCGTCCACCGGCCACAGACTGGCGAGGACGGCCCGCGCGCCCGCATAGATGAGGGCCTGCAAAAGCCCTACCATCTCGTCGCCGGGAGCAAGAGGGCTCAAACCGCTCTGGCAGGCAGAGAGGACGACCAGGCGGGCTTGCAGGCGCAGACGCAAGATGTCGGCCACGTCCAGGTCGCCATCACTCAACAAGATGCGAGAGGAGAGGGGAGCCTGCGGGTCAAAAACGGCATGGGTCGCCAGGTGGATGATGTCAAACTGCGCCAGGTCACCATCCTCCTGCAATCTTTCCAGGGAAGCCAGAGAAGCGTCCTTCTCCAAAAGGAGAAGGGAGCCGGGGCCCGTGGCCGTAATCGTCGCCACGGCCAACGCTTCGTCTGGCGCGTGGCGCAGAGGAGGCGCGCGCCCGCCGAAATCGGAGATTCCACAAACCAACGCCTGTCCGGTGGTGGCCTCCCGGCGCGAGGCCGTAGAACGGGCCAGATGCTCCAACAGGTGCAGCGAGGGAACGGAGTAAAGCACGGCCTCTTGGCCCAGGTACGATTCCTCTCTGCCGGAACCGGCAGCCTTTCGCCTGGGAAGCGCGTGGAAAGGGAGATAGTGGAGCCGACCATGGGGCACAACCCATAGGGACCGCTCTGGCGATAGGCGCGCCTCTACCTCCGGCGGAATCAGTAAGCGGCGCAAATGGCGCAGAAGTATCCGCCCATCGCTGGGGCTGTCACGCGGTGTGCCGTAGGTACGCTCGCGCTGAAGTAGAGCGGGGTCGGTGGCCTGGGCCAGAACCAGCGTGTCGTAGCGTTCCAGCCGCCGCTGCCAGTTCTGTAGAGTGCCCTCGTCCAGATAGAAAAGGTTGAGCTCGTCGTCCTCCAGGTAATAGGCCAGACAGGCCCAACCCGCAGGCAGATATTCGGCGGCCATGCTGCGGAAGGCTTCCACGCGGAAGGGGGGAGCATAAGGGGCAGCGCAGGCGGCTGTCTGCTGGGCCCGTAGCGCTTCCATAATCGCCGCGTAGTTGGTCTGCACCTGCGCCAATTCTACCAGACCCTCGCGAGCCTGTGCTGGCGTCGGGAGGGAGCCACCGCGAGTGTTAATGCTGCCGGTCACAGAGGCGCGAGAGCGGACCTGCTGTAGTTGCTGCCTTAATGCCCTCTCACGCAGATACAACTGGCGCACGTACGAGTCGGCAGCACCTTCCCGGCCCAGGCCCACGTCAGATGAGCGCAGCGAGGTCAGCAAGGCCTGGGTTTTGCTATCTTCCAGCAATTCCAGGGCTGCGGCCTGTTCGTACATCTCCACTGCCAGCCGGATGCCGGTCGCGAAGACGTGGCGACGTTGGGCGAAGAAGGTGGCGCTCGGTTCTTCGGCCCAGAGGGTGGCACGTGCCCGGCGGATGAACTCGGCAGCCTCGCGATAGTGGGCCAGCGCGGCAGCGCGGTCTCCCCTGGCCTGGCGGGCACGAGCCAGCCCATAGGCCGCGCGCCAGGCGTGGTCGGGGAAACCGTCGGCCAGCACGGGAAGCGCGCCCCCGAATTCCGCCTCAGCCCCGACGGGTTCCCCTTGTTTCAGCCCCAACTCGCCCAGCGCGATGGAACAAAGGGCAGCATCCACCAACAAACCCGCCGCGGCGAGCCGTTCACGGGCAGAACGGTAGCGCGCGTCCGCGCTCTCTGCTTCGCCGCGCCGGTCTTCCACCTCTGCCAGAAGAACGTCGCACAGGTCTGCCCCCAGGGTCATTCCCTGGGCACGGCAGGTTGCCTGCGCCCGCTCCAACAGTTCTTGGGCCTTGTCCAGTTCGCCCATCTCCACCTGCACGGCGGCCATCTGCATGTCACAGCGTGCGGTATAGCCGGGCATTCTCTCGTCGGCGAAGGTCTCGCGCGCTGCGCCGAAACGCTCCAGGGCCCGTTCGTACTGGCCGACGCGCAGATAAAGCGCGCCCAGGTTCTGATCGCAGTGGGCACGGTACATAGCGATGCCAGCCGCATCCAATTCGTCGCGGGCGCGCTGGCACACGGCGAGGGCACGGGCATAATCGCCGTTTTGCTCATAGACCAACGCCATGTTAAGGCGGCAACGGGCCGCATCTACCGGCAGGTTCTGCCCTTCGCAGAGCGCCAAAGCCCTTTCAAAGCGGGTGAGGGCCTCTCGCCCTTGCCCCAACGTATGGTGCACCAGGCCCAGGTTCACGTCGCAAGCAACGACCATCACCGGGCGACCTGCTTCTACCATGCGGGCCCGCGCCCGTTCGCCCAGTTCCAGCGCCTTCTCCAGCGCGCCCATGCGGAGGTACGTATTCGCCTCATTGACCTCGGTCAGGGCAGCGCGCATCAGCAGTCCCTCTGCTTCAAAAACGGCGCGCGCAGCTTGAAAGCGGGGAAGCGCCTCGGTGAAGTGGGTCTGCTCGTGCTGGATCAAGGCGGTATATTGATCCACTTCGGCCAAGTCTGCCGTGGCACCGGCTTGGGTGAAAACCTCGCGGGCATGAGCCAAGCGACGCACAGCCTCCTGGCGATCATTTAAGAGGAGATGAAAAGCGATATCCGTCTCGCAGCGGGCAGCGGCCAGGGGCAACCCTGCCCGCTCGTAGGTAGTGCGCGCCGCCTCCGCCCATTCGTTGGCCTCGGCGTAGCGGTTAAGGCCTCGTAGCGCCTGTCCCAATCCCCGGTAACAATAGGCCAGGAGAGCCTGCATGCTCGTTTCGGCACTGGCCTCGCTGGCCGGACGCCTCCCTCGTCTCCGTTGCGGGGCAGCCTTTCTCAGCGTAGAGATGACGTGTCGGAAACTCTCTTCCGCTTGCCGGTAGCGATCCAGATCCCGCTGGATCCAGGCGCGCTCCGCGTTGTAGCGAGCCCAATCTCGCCAGTAGCCAGGGGCTACAAGGATGGGATAGGCTTCGTCCAGAAGGCGTTCGGCCTGCGGGTAGCGGGCATGACGGCGTTCTGCCGCAGCAAGAGTGATCGCGCTGCGGCTCAGGAGCGCTTTCCAGCCACGCGTAAGAGGCATCTGCCGCTTCCCGCGCCGGGCCAGGGCATAGGCTAATTCGGCAAAGACGTAGGCGATGCGGGGTGAACGATCCAGGAGTTGCAAGGCACGCACCTGCAAGGCTGTGACCGCTTTCATGGGGGGCAGAACTGAAAGCGCGTCAACCATCTCAGAGCCGGAGGCTTCACCGGCCAGCGCGCGAGAAAGAAGAGGCTCAAGATCGGATGGAACACCGTTGACGAGCATGATAGAGGTCTCCAAGCCGTCTGAACCAGATTACAACAGGTGGGCCGCGCAGGACTTGAACCTTCAACTCCCTGCTTAAAAAGCAGAAAGCATTGGCACGAGCCCAATACTCGGTTGATAGTAGTTCACATACCTTTATACCACTATAACCCGTAGAATGGCAAGACGAGACAGTTACCTGCGCGGGAATGTCGTGATAAATTTGACAGAACGCCCCACTTGTGTTAAAGTCGGGCTGTAGGTTGAAGGAAGTATCTGTCTCGGACGTAGTAGGTCTCTACGCCGCCAGGCTCCCTAGACTGGCGGCGCTTTGCTAGCGGCCGCAGCGGACTCGTACTCACCTACAAATCTACTTCTCAGGAGGTGCTCGCGATGGGCGAGCGCGTTACGGGCACGGTCAAATGGTTTAACCGTGCGAAGG